>CALHBU010000415.1 GCA_937930655.1 uncultured Acidimicrobiales bacterium
GTGTGGTGTTCGCTTCACCGCCGGTCTGTGACCCAGACCACACAAGGAATGTGACGTTCGTCACAGTCCCGCTCGCTGGACCTACTCTTGTCAACGAAGGGTGGCGATTGTCAACGACGAGTGGCGATGGAGCCAACGTTGTGGATCTCGATCCAGCCCCGGCCGGTTGTCACCAGCCCATCCTCACGGAATTCTCGGAGTACCCGAGCCGTCGCTTCGCGGGTGGCCCCGATCCAGTCGGCGAGTTCCTGCTGAGTCAGAGTGAGACGGGTAACACCCGCTTCTTCACAGAGCTGAGCCAGACGCCAAGCAACCCGGGACGAAAGGTCCTCGGAGCGAACAGCATGCTGTTCAACCAGATCCCGTAGCCGACGTGCCAGCACGATGAGGAGATCCACCGATGCCTCGGGGTGCTCTCGGAGAAACTCGTGAAAAGCATCGGCTGTCAGCACATAGATCTTGGCCGGTTCCTTGGTTGCCATCGTCGCCGACCGGGGCGAGCCGTCGAGAGCTGCCATTTCGCCGATCATTTCACCCGGCCCCCGCACACCCATGACCCGTTCGGCACCGGTTATCACGGTCAGACTGATGCGAACTTCGCCCGATTCGATGGCAAAGACCCGCTGATCCTGCTCCCCTTCCGACGACAGCCGCTCACCGCCCCCGTAGCGAACAAGGCGCCCCAGACGGCGAATGGTGTCCCATTCCTCTGTCGTCAAACGACGGTCTCGCATTGCTCCACGGTACGCCGCTGGGATGTATTGCCCCCCAGATCCCGCTGAAGAAACACGAATGCATGTCGATAAGAAACACATGCTTTTCAAGCGGCACACCGAAGCGCAACACGGCCCAGACGAGGCGAACGCCCCCGCCGGGGTTAGCCAAGACACACGTCCTTTGACTACATCCACGACTGAGACCGGCCTGTCGGCCGTCGTCGACGCCAGCCGTCGCATCGTGGCGCTAAAGAGCCGATCCGACATCCATCGATTGGCCGTCGAACGGGCGATCGCTCTCACAGGAGCAGAGGCCGGCGCATTCATCACCACCCCTGGCGGCGAGGCTTCCAACGCCCAGTTTGTCTTCCAGAGCCATCCCCAACTCTTCGTCGGCGCCACCCTCGATCCCGGCATCTTTCGTACCACGCTGGTCGAGCGGAAGCCGGTCTGTGAGGTCGTGGCCGACGAGCCCAACCTCACGCTCTCCCCCGTCGCCCTAGCCGCCGTTCCAGCAATCGGTGGAGGTGGAGTCGTTGGCCTCATCGTTGTTCTGAGATCGGCCGACGAGCCGTTCGGTAACGCCGAGATTGAAGTCCTTTCCCTCTTGGCTCCAGCCGCTGCCTCGGCCCACCTATCGGCGGCTCCCGCCGGCGAAAAAGCAGAGCTCGATGATCTCACTCGCCTCGGCAACCGCCGCCTCCTCGATCGGGACTTCGTCGATCTGAGCCGCGATGGCCAGGTTGGACTTGCCGTGATCAAGGTCGACTACTTCAATCAGTTCGCCGATGAACGCGGCCAGGATGAAGCCGAGGATCTGCTTCGTCAGGTCGCTCTCACCATCAAGGCCGAGATCCGTCCCGACGACGTCGCCTACCGATGCGGCATCGATGAGTTCGGCGTCTTGCTTCCGACCGCAACAAAGGAAGAATCGGCCTGGGTGGCCGAGCGTGTTCGCCAAGCAGTCTCGGCTGCCACCATTCGGGGCATGGCCAGCCTTCCCAGCGGACATGTCACCGTCTCGATTGGAGTCACGGCAGGCGACAACGACGATCCACAAGAACTGACCGAACGAGCTCTTGCCGCACGACAAGAAGCAGAGGAAGGCGGCCACAACCAGGTGATCGCCGACGAAGCAGTCTGACCCGACACCAGTCGGAGCACAGAAATTCCCTCGCGACCGGCTCGACCCCTAAGGTCAGAGCCAATGAGTATTCGAGGCGCAGTTCACATTGCCGGGGCCTATGAGCATCCGGGACGACACCTTCCTGATTTGACGGTTCCGCAGATCCACGCCGACGTCGCTCGGGGCGCACTGGCCGACGCCGGCCTCAGCTTCAGCGACGTCGACGCCTACTACTGCGCCGGAGACGCACCGGGCTTTGGCGGTATGTCGATGGCCGACTACCTGGGGCTTCGGTGCAACGAGATCGACTCAACCGAAACCGGTGGATCGAGTTACCTGGTCCATATCCAGCACGCGGCAGCAGCCATAGCGGCCGGCCACGCCAACGTGGCCCTGATCACCCTGGCCGGCAAGCCCCGCACCGGCGGAGCGGCGCCCGGTGGAAGCATGCGTAGCTCAGCCCCTGAAGGGAGTTTCGAAAACCTCTTCGGCCTCAACGTCGTTGCTGGCTATGCGCTGGCCGCCAAACGCCATATGCATGAGTTCGGCACCACGAGCGAGCAACTAGCCGAGATCAAGGTGGCGGCCTCGACCCACGCCCAACACAACCCCAATGCCTTCCTGCGGGATGTAGTGACGGTCGATGAGGTGCTCGAGTCACCGATGATCGCCCGCCCCCTACACCGGCTGGATTCATGCGTGATAACCGATGGCGGTGGAGCGGTAGTCGTCGTCAGCGACGCAGTAGCCGCAACTCTCGAACGCCAGACAGCCAAAGTGCTCGGCACCGGCGTCGCCATCAAACACTCCACCGGCGGTCGCCCCGATCTCACCTTTACCGGCGCTGCGGTATCGGGTCCGAAGGCCTTCGCCGAGGCTGGTGTGACACCGAGCGATATCGACTACGCCTCCATCTACGACAGCTTCACCATCACCGTCCTCATCACCTTGGAAGACCTCGGCTTCTGCAAGAAAGGTGAAGGGGGGCAGTTTGTGAGCAACGGAGGCCTTCTGGCCCGCGGCGGCAAGCTGCCGTTCAACACCGATGGAGGCGGCTTGTGCAACAACCACCCAGCAAATCGTGGCGGCATGACCAAAGTGATCGAGGCCGTTCGCCAGCTTCGAGGTGAAGCTCACGCCGAGGTACAAGTTCCGGACTGCAAACTGGTGCTGGCCCACGGCACCGGCGGAACCCTGGCCACCCGAATGGGAAGCGCCACCGTAATCCTGGGCCAGGAGGACGCCTGATGACTGACCAACTGCCATCCCCGACACCGGCAACAACACTGGAAACCGAACCATTCTGGGAGGCGGCCGCCGACGGACGGTTTGTCCTACCCCGCTGCAATGCCTGTGACGAGGTCATCTGGTACCCCCGACTGTTCTGCCCCAGCTGCGGCAGCAACGACGTCAGCTGGTTCGAGGCGTCCGGCAACGGCACCGTCTATAGCTTCACCGTGGTCGAACGCGGTCAGGGAGGTTGGCGGGAGCATTCCCCCTATGTCCTGGCCTACATCGAGCTGGCCGAGGGCCCTCGCATGCTCACCAACGTGATCGATGTCGATCCCGACACCGTTGCCATCGACATGCCGGTCACCGTCCGATTCGATGCAGGCAAGGACGGCGGCAACATCGTTCGGTTCGGTCCAGCCAGCTGACCTGACAGCCGAACTGGCTAGCAGCGCTCGCTCTCCGGTTCACCGATCGGGTAACGCGTCGGCAGGGTCTTCGAAGCCGTCGGATGCAAGCACCCAACCCAGCTCGTCGTTGGCTTCAAAACGCCACCATCGGTGGTCGGGGGAAAATCGGAGCTGCATGCCTCCACCGGCAACCACGTTGCCAGTGACCCGAGGTCGATGACCGAGTAGACCAACAGCCGGATCGAGAAGATGGGGCTCGGGGTCCCAGCGATGTTGGTGAACTCCTAACCCATCGTCGCCAGCCAGTCGCCACGCAACCGCACCAGCCCGAAGCTCCTCGACGCTGACCTCGCTCGCCGACGCAAGCAGTTCGAGTTCGGCGTGGGCGGCTGGGGCAACGGGCTCGGAAAAGCGAGCAGCTCGACGAACAAGGTCGGCGTCAACAGAGCGACGCAGACCGGCGGTGTCAGTTCCCTGAAGCAGTGCAGAAGCCCGACGAGCGGCATCACCGACAAGCGAAGCGAGATCAGCCTCGGCGATACCGGAATCTGATGGAGGTGGAGTCGGTAACGGCACCGCCTGGCCGGCTGCTCTTGGAACCGGGCGGGCGGCCGGGAGCGAGACGGCCCGTCGGCTGAAGGCATCCGCTGCGGGCACTCCCCCATCGGGTCCACGGGGTTCGGTACTTGCGCCCGACGGTTCGGTACGACCGGAGCGAGCCATACGAACCTGGTCCACCAGTTGCTCCCGGTTCCGGCCGACCAGGACCAGCACGGTGAACGGGTCGACCGCGATGGTGTCGAGCAGATCCTCGATCAGGGCCCACACGTGGGTGCACGGCTCGTCCCATTCATCGCATGAGCAGACCGACGAAACGTTCTGTCGCGTCGGGTTCAGCGCGATACCGGCGGCCGCCGCTTCAGCTTCGATATCGGCTGGCAACTGTCCGGTCAGAACCGCCGCCGCTACCGGAGGTCGTTGAGCGATAAGGCGACAGAAGGTGGCCCAACCATCATCGGCAATGAACCCGAAGCTCACGGTGGTGGCGATGGTCTCGGCGCCCTTCACAAACCGGGCGGTGGCTGCGCCTGGTTCGAGCTCGACCGTCATGTCGGCCCGGCGCCGCAGGTTGCGACCAGCTCGCTGTCTGGTGATGTCGTCGAAAACGTCAGCCTCGAAGGCCGAACGCCAACTATCAGCCCACCAGCTCATGACCGGTCATCCAGTTCAACCAACGCCGCCAAGTCGTTGTCGTCAAGGCTCGAAAGCCAGCCCTCGCCTGAACCCACCACCCGATCAGCCAATTGACGCTTTTGAGTGAGAAGCGCAGCAATCCTGTCCTCGACAGTGCCCTCGGTAATGAGCCGATGGACGGCGACCGGTCGGTCCTGGCCAATGCGGTAGGCCCGGTCGGTGGCTTGATCCTCGACCGCCGGGTTCCACCATCGGTCGAAGTGAATGACCTGGGTGGCCTTGGTGAGATTGAGTCCGGTACCGCCAGCTTTGAGCGACAACATCAGTACCGGCAACTCGCCAGCCTGGAACCGGTCGACGAGAACCTGCCGAGCCGGCACCGACAATCCGCCGTGGAGAATGTCGGCCTTGACGCCCCGTTCGGTGAGGTGATCGATGATCAGTTGACCCATGGTGACGTACTGACTGAAAACCAACGTCGACTCGCCATTGACATGGGCCTGATCGAGCAGCTGATCGAGGGCTTCAAGCTTGCCTGATCGGCCAGCCAATGGGCCAGCCTCACCCAGATACTGCGCAGGGTGGTTGGTGATCTGTTTGAGGGCGGTAAGCATCCGCAGAATGAGCCCGTGCCGGACCTTGCCCGCGTTCTGGGCCAGGTCGAACAACGCCTCTTTGGTGGTGGCCTGGTAGAGAGTGACTTGTTCCGGAGTGAGAGGCACCACTACGTCGCGCTCGGTCTTGGGTGGCAACTCGGGAGCGATAGCCGGATCGGTTTTGACCCGCCGAAGCACGAACGGATCGATCAGGGTGGCCAGCCGCTTCGCCGCTTCTTCGTTGTTGTCCCGCTCGATCGGCAGGGCCACGTCGCGCCGAAAACGCTCGAGGGGGCCCAGCAGACCGGGCAAGCACCAGTCGATGATCGACCACAGCTCGGTCAGCCGGTTCTCGACCGGGGTGCCGGTCAGAGCCAACCGAGAATGGGCCGGGATCTGTCGGAGGGCCCGCGCCGTTCGTGAGCGCGGGTTCTTGGCGTTCTGCGCTTCGTCGGCAACGAACAGATCCCACTCGACCTCAGCCAGAGCCTCGGCATCGGACCGAACGACGCCGTAGGTAGTGATCAGCAGGTCGTCGGAGCCAAGGTTGTCGAGCGTGCGGTTCGGTCCGTGATACCTCCGCACCGTCGTGCCAGGAAGGAAACGTGCCGCTTCCCGCTCCCAGTTGGCCAGCAGCGAGGTCGGGCAGACAACGAGCGTGCGCCCCGACCTGAGCTGATGCAACGACAGCAGCTGGATGGTCTTACCAAGTCCCATGTCGTCGGCCAAACACCCGCCGAGGCCGAGCGACGCCAGATCGGCCATCCAGGCCAATCCTCGCTGCTGATAGGGCCGGAGCACCGCTTCGAGTCCAACCGGCTCCGGTTCTTGCCGACCGCGAACCAATTCCTTGAGGCCATGAATCAACTGGGCAAAGCCACCAACCGGTTGCACCCCGACGACATCAGACCCGAGCGGGCCAAGGGAACCAACCGCAGACAGGTTGCTGAGGTCGAGACCTTCACCCAGTGCAGCCGCCAGCAGGTCGGTGGGGGCAACCTCGGGCGCCGGCGCCCGCAACTGCTGTCGAGATCGGGCGGTGAGTCGCACCCAACGCCCTCGGAACGGCACGATGGCCCGCTTGGCGTCGGCCAGCACGCTTAGTTCGTCGGTAGTGAGTGGTGTGCCGTCGAGAAGAAACTCCCAGTTGACGTCGAGCAGACTGGCAAGGTCGTTGACGGTGGGAAGGTTGTCACCGGGGGCACTGGTGCCAACAACGAGACGCCGCTCGACGTCGGCCGAGACAAGATCGGCCGGCCACCTGGTATCGATACCGGCCGCTTCGAGATCGTCGATCCGATCGAGAAACTCATCAAGATCGGCGGCGGGCAGGAGCAACTCGACCGGTTTGTCCTCGCTGAGAGACGGAGCGAAAAGTGGACAGATGACTGCTGCTCGTTGGAGACCGCTTAGCAGGTCGATATCGACCTGGTCGCCGAGCGTACGCATGACCTCAACAGGCGCTTGCCAGAGCTCCGCCGCGTCGATGACAAGCGAGGGGTCCCTTTGGCTACGGAGTCGGAAGCGGATCCGCCACGGCGCCTGCGGATCCTCGACCATTCCTTCGTCGGGGGCGGCCACCATGGCGGCCGGAGGCAACGCCTGTAGTGAGAGTCCGGCGTTTCGACACAATGGACCGGCGACATCGGCAACCCACGGCCGGAGATGGCGCACCCTGGTTGGTTGGAGCTCGGCGAAAACGGGACTGGTGGCCAGGCGGGCGCTGGCCGGGGCGCGGATCAGTCGGTCGCCGATGGCGTCAAAGCAGTCACGGACCAGGTGTTCGGGGTCGATGATGCGAGGCTCTGTCGCTGCATCGGCAGACTCCGATGGCAGGCAATGGGCGAAGGCTGGAAGGGCTCGGCTGAGAGCCTCGACATGGAGGAGGTCGGCACCGTCGAGTGGGTCGACCCGCCAGGTGTCCCATCCGGCCGGGCTCACCCAGGGCAGCATTCGACCTCGGGCAATGAGATCGAGACCACTGCGAACAACGGCTGACCAGGCGGCAACCGACGGCCGCACATCGGCCGAGGCCGGCAGTTGGGCCAACAGATCGATGCCATCTCGAAGCGGTAGCCGAGCGGCGGTGACCGGGACCGGCGATGGCCCGTTGGGTCCGGGCAGCACCACATCGACTTCGGCGGTCTTGAGATCGGAGCCGAAGACCGCTCCTGGCTGCTCCGGATTCCAGAGGGCGAACCACGATCCACGAGGGGGGTCGATCGGTATGAACGTCGCCTCCCAGGCGGGGTCGATGTGCTGGCCCACCCCCGCACTGTAGGCCGCCCGAGCCACGAACGAACGCCTGTTCGTTGTTGGTCCTCGGACAGCCAAGCGTTGACTTACGCTCGAGCCGCGGCGACCGCCTGACCCAGGCTCTCGGCGCTCGGGGTCGGGCCGTAGAACATCATGGTCGACCGATTGGCAAAACTGTTTCGTTGCGCCAACCTCGTTCCGACCTCCTGTGGCGAACCACTGACGACGATTTGGTCGAAAAGATCGTCGTCGATGAGCGCCGGCATCTCTTTCCAACGACCCTGCTTGGTCATGGCATTGAGCTCGGGTTGCAACGAGTCGTAGCCATGCTGGGTAAGCACACCGGCATAGGCCGGGGTGGAACCGTAGAACGCCACCTGCGCCCTGGCCTTCTGCTTGGCTTCGTCCAGTTCTTCCTCGTCGGTTCCCATTGCCACGATGTTGAGACACGCAATGTCGACATCGTCGATGGAACGGCCGGCTCTCGCCGCTCCCGCTTCCAAGGCAGGGAGCGTTTCGGCAGCCAGGAACTCGGGGCTGTGGAACGGATGAACGAAGAATCCATCGGCGACCTCTCCAATCACTTCGACCATGCGGGGCCCATAACCGGCGACGTACACCAGCGGATCGGCCAGTACGCCGTCCGGTCCGTGGTTGGCTCCCGGGTTGAACAAGGGAGGCAAGAGCGTGTGCTGGTAGAAGTCGCCCCGAAAGTCGAGCTTGTCGCCGGTACCGAACGAATGCCAGATGGCCTTGACCGCCTCGACGTATTCCTTCATTCGGCTGGCCGGCTTCGACCACGGCATGCTGTACCGCTTCTCGATGTGCGGCTTGATCTGGGTGCCCAGACCGAGAATGAAACGCCCACCGGACAGACGTTGCAGATCCCACGCAGTGTTGGCCGCCGTCATCGGCGTCCTGGCATACGCCACGGCGATGGCCGTACCAAGGTCGATCCGGCTCGTCGTCTGGCTAGCCAGGGTGAGCGGCACGAACGGATCGTGGCTGGCTTCGAAGCTCCAGGCGCCGTCGAGACCAAGCTCTTCGAACTCCGCCGCCTCGGCCGCAGCAGTGGACACTCGCATTGACATCGCTCCGTCGATCTTCATGACAGCAGTCTCGGCCAAGTCGGCCATCGGAAGGAATTCGCGGATCAGAACGGGCCTCTGCGAAGGAAGACGTGTAAAACCGGGTCATGACCGGTTCGACGTCAGCAGGCCTTCCCAGCAACTTTCTCGATGGGGTTCGAGTACTGGATTTCACCCAGTACCTGGCAGGCCCATCCTCGACCCGGTTAATGGCCGAGCTCGGAGCCGAGATCCTCAAGGTCGAGCAACCGCCCTATGGCGACCCGATGCGAGCCACCAACCCACGCCGCAACCGACGAGCCGGGGCCTTCATGCAGCAGAACCGAGGCAAGAAAGGCCTCTGCATCGACCTTGGCAAGCCCGAAGGCGTTGCTCTAGTCAAAGAACTCGTTCCGCACGTCGATGTCGTGGTCGAGAACTTCACCCCCGGCGTTATGGCCCGCCGTGGCCTCGACTATGAATCGCTCAAGGAGATCAACCCCGGCATCATCATGGCCTCGGTCTCGGGCTACGGGCAGACGGGGGCACTGAGCAGCCAGAGCAGCTTCGACTTCATCGCTCAGGCCTACTCCGGCATCATGCATGTCACCGGCGATCCCGATGGGCCACCGACGTTCGTTGGCACCGGCCTGGCCGATACCAACAGCGGCGTCCATGCCTTCGCCGGCATCGGCTATGCGCTGTTCCACAAGGAGCGGACCGGTATCGGAACCCACATCGATATCTCGATGGTCGACGCCCTGTTCCATATGCACGAGGTACACGTGCAAGCAGCGTCATTGACCGATGGCGAGTACGTCCCCACCCGCAACGGTCGCCACTACGGTCCGGTGGCGCCGGCCGGCTCCTTCAAAGGGCCCGATGGCTGGATCGTCGTGCTCTGCGGTGTGAACCAGATCCAGAACCTCTGGAAGACCATGGGCCAGCCAGAATTGGCCGACGACCCACGCTTCGCAACCAACGAGACCCGGGCCGAGCACCGAGATGCTCTTACCGAACTCATGGAGGCCTGGATGGCCACCTTCGACTCCAATGATGCGCTGCTCGCTGCCCTCAAAGAGGGCAGGGTGCCAGCCGGACCGGTGCTGAACCCGGCCGATGCCGAACACGAGCAGTACTACAAGGACCGCCAGATGGTTCGGGAGATCGACGATCCGATCGCCGGCAAGTTCAACGTGCCCGGTTTCCCGATCAAATACTCGGCTCACGATGTCGAACCCGACCTTGTTGCGCCGATGATGGGCCAGCACAACCGAGAGGTCCTTTCCGACTTGCTCGGCTACGACGACGCCGCCATCGATGCTTGGGAGGCCGAAGGTCTGCTCGGTTCGAAGGATCGCTGATCGTGCTCACTGAGCTTTCTTCCCGGGTCGGCGCGGCGCTTGTGGCCAAAGGGCAATTCGTTTCGGTGGCCGAGTCTTCGACCGGCGGTTTCATGTCGGCCTCGCTGCTTTCTGTGCCCGGCGCTTCGGCGTTCTATCTCGGGGGCGCCGTTGTCTACACCGGCAAGAGCCGGGGCCTGATCTTCGAACGCGACGATCTCCCACCGGAAACTCGGGGCGCGACCGAAGACTTCGCCAAACGGCTGGCGCTGGGGGCCAAGGCCAAGATGCGATCCGATTGGGGTCTGGCCGAGACGGGCGCCACAGGCCCAAGCGGCAATCCTTATGGCGACCCTGCCGGCCACTCTTGGGTCTGCGTTGCCCGTCCCGATGGGTCGACCGTCGCCCGCAACGTCTTGACCGGCAGCGACGACCGAGCGGCCAATATGGCGGCGTTCACCACGGCAGCTCTCGAACTTCTACTGGCCGAAGCGGGCTAGCACTCTTCGGCCTCGGCGGCGGCCGCTTCCTCCAGTGGAGAGGACTCCCGAAGTGGCACCTCGCGCATCAACCAGGCAATCACCACCATGATCACGGCGAGTGGTACCGCCGAGAGATAGACGAGGTTGATGGATTCAGCGACCGACTCGATCACCGGCGTCTGCAGGACAAGCGGTAGCTCTCGGATGGTTTCGGGGCTTCCAGTCAGTTCGGCGATGTCGAGATCGGCCACTTGGTCTTCGGGGAGTCGGTCGGCCAACTCAGATCGCAGTCGGGCCGCCATGATGGCTCCGAAGGCCGCCACGCCGGTAGTCATGCCGAGAGTTCGAAAGAAGGTATTGGCCGAGGTGGCAACGCCAAGGTCTTGGTAGCTGACGGCGTTCTGAATGGCGATCGACAGCGGCGGCATCATCAGACCAAGACCAATACCGTTCAGGATCACCCACGGAGCCGCCATCCATGCCTCGGAACCGCTCGACAGGTTGGCCAGGCCGATGATGCCGACCAACGAGACAAACGGGCCAACCCGCACCAACGTGCGGTAGTGGCCGGTTGAGGTCAGCCGCTTCCCCGCCACGATCGATGCTGCGGTGAGACCCAGCATCATGGGGGCCAGCAACAGACCGCTGACGGTGGCCGAGGCGCCGGTGACCACCTGGAGGAACAGCGGCAGGAAGATGTTAGAGCTCATCACCGCCGCCCCGGACACGAACGCGAGAGCAGCACCAACGCGGAAGATGTCGTTCTTGAACAGCCGCAGCGGCAGGATCGGTTCATCGGCCCGGAGCTCCTGCCAGATGAAGAGGCCGGAGAAGAACAGGCCAACCACGAAGAGTCCGACGATGAGCGGCGATGTCCAGGCCAGGTCATCGCCGGCGATGCTGGCCGCTACCAGCAGCCCGCCGGCTCCGATCGACAGGTAGAGCGCTCCCTGCCAGTCGACCCGCACCGATGCCGTGGGCTTCGGCAGTTTGAGATAGCGGCCGATGAACAGCAAGGTGATCAGCCCCACCGGCAGGTTCAGGTAGAAGATCCAGCGCCACCCCAAGCTGTCGGCGTCGACGATGAGTCCCCCGAGTAGTGGGCCAACCAGGCCGGAGAGGGCGAACGTACCGGTGAAGGCCCCCATGTATCGGCCCCGCTCCCGAGGCGACAGGATGTCACCGAGGATGATGAAGGCCAGCGCTTGGAGGCCGCCACCGCCGACCCCTTGTAGGGCTCGAAAGGCCACCAGTTGGCCCATCGATTGTGAAAGTCCGGCCAGGGCCGAGGCAATAAGAAATAAGCCGATACTCAGCATGAAGACGGGGCGACGCCCGTAGATGTCGCTGACCTTGCCGAAGAGCAGCGCCACCACCGTCGAAGTCACGAAATACGAGGTAACGACCCAGGTGAGCTGGTCGAGGCCACCAAGATCTCCGACGATCGTGGGCAGCGCGGTGGACACAATGGTGCCGTCAACCGCGCTGAGGAAGATGGCCAGCAACAGTCCGATGATGATGAGTTTCAGTTCTCGCTGGCTTAGGGCGACACCAGCCTCCGACTCGTCGGCGACGGCCGTCATCGGTCCTTTCGTCCCGGCCCGTTGGCTCTAGACATGGCCATATGCCGTCCAGCCGCCATCGACGAAGATGCTCTCGCCGGTCATGTAGCGGCTCTCGCTGGAGGCCAGCCACACAACGGCCGCTGCGATGTCGGCTGGCGACCCCAGGTCGCCCATAGGAATCCGATCCCGCAACGGCTCAACGGGCAGCTTGCCTTCTTCGATCAGGCCCTCGATCATCGGCGTTCCGATGTACCCGGGCGCAACGCAGTTGACCCTGATGCCGTGCGGGGCCAGATCGAGGCCGAGCACCTTGGTCATCATGTGAACGGCTGCCTTCGACGAGCAGTAACCGACTCGACTGGGGAAACCGTTGACGGCAGTGACCGAACCAATCTGAACGATCGATCCCTTCGTCCCGCTGGCCACCATGCGGGCCGCTCCCGCCTTAGACCCGTGGAACACCCCTTTGACGTTGATGTCGATGAGTTCGCTGAAGTCCTCGACGGCCATTTCCAGCGTGGGGGCAACTCCGGCCACACCTGCGTTGTTGACGACGAGCGAGATCGGTCCGAGTTCGGCCTCCACCTTGTCGAAACCGGCTTCGACCGATGCCCAGTCCTCCACCGCGATACCGAGGGGCACGGTGGTAACACCGTGGGTGGCAGCCAACTGCTCGGCCATTTCTGCGGCCCGATCTTCAGTGGTGGCAGCTACGCCAACATTCCAGCCGTCGGCGGCCAGCCGCTCGACGATGCCAGCCCCAATGCCTCGGCTGCCACCGGTTACGACAGCCACGCCGGGACGACCTGGGTTTTCCGCTGTTTCGCTCATGGGGACCCACGTTAGGGTCGGTTTCATGAGCGACATCAACTTCTATTGGGATCCTGTGTGTCCCTTCGCCTGGATCACGTCACGCTGGATCAAGATGGTCCAGGAGCAGAAGGACTACGAGGTCGACTGGCGGTTCATCTCGCTTCGGATTCTCAACAAGGACAAGGACTACGACTCCGAGTTCCCGCCCGAGTACGAAGCCGGGCACAACGCCGGCCTCTACCTCCTCCGGATGGCCGCCCATATTCGCGAGGAGCACGGTCGTGAGGCCATGGACAGCCTCTACACCGCCCTCGGTACGAGCATCTTCGACGTCGACCCTCCGGCCAAGGACAGCACCGGCGAGAAGACCGAACGGCGAGCCTCGTGGGGCACCCCGGAGCATGTCGCCCCGATCCTGGCTGCCCTCGATCTCCCAGCATCAGCCGCTGACGCTCTTGCCGATCCCAGCTTCGATACCATCATCGAAGCCGAGACCGACGAGGCCCTGGCTCTTACCGGCAAAGACGTCGGCACCCCAATCATCACCTTCGAACCACCGGATGGGTTGTCGTTCTTCGGGCCCGTCATCAGTCGTCTCCCGGCCGAGGAAGACGCCGTCGAGCTGTGGGATTCGGTCATCAATCTGGCCAGCTTCGGTGGCTTCACCGAGCTCAAGCGCAGCCTGCGAGAACGACCCCAGCTCCGCTCGTTCGGAGTGAAGCCCGGCGACATAGGCAAGACCGAGGACTGGCACGGCGGGAGCCGCCGCCTCAAAAAGTAGGGAACCGTCGCCCCAGAGTGCCGTTTTCGGCACTTTGGGCCCACAGATCCTGGTGATCGGGGATGTGCTCAGGCCAGGAGGTCGGCGGCCGAATCGATCAGCGTTGGGAGCTTCTCGGCGATGGTTTCCATACGTTCGTCGGTGCTGTCACCCACGACCCAGCGATGATGCAGCTGTTGCACCACTACACCGGTCTTCCATTGGCCGAAGGCCTCGTACCAGGGGGCGCTCGACACATCGAGGCCGGTTCGTTCGCCGTAGTGGGCACTGATTTCGGCCCGACTTGGGAGCCCCATGCGCTCCATACCGTCATGGCTGGCTCGGCGAGCTTCCTCTGGGTCAGATGGGTCGGGCCAATAGTTCAGCAAGGTACCGAGGTCGGCGAATGGGTCGCCGAGTGTTGTCATGTCCCAGTCGAAGAACGCAACGACCCGATCGGGATCAGACGGATCGAACATGCAATTGTCGAGCTTGAGGTCGTTGTGCACGAACGACACCCTTTGGGCGTCGGGCAATGTGGCCTCGAGTTGCTGGTGGATGTCAGTCATGGCCTTGTCGTACTGAGGGTCGGCCACCAGGTCCCACCGCTTCTTCCATCCACTGACCTGACGAGCCATGAAACCGTCCGGTCGGCCCAGATCACCCAACCCCAACTGCTCGGGGTTGAGCAAGTGGAACTCGGCCATGGCATCAACCAACGCCAACCCCATCCGATGCCCGACTCGATCGTGACTCCGCATTGCAGCCGGCACAACCCCACGCACCACTTCACCTCGCCGACGTTCCATTACGAAGAAGTCGGCACCAGCGATGTTGTGGTCATCGCTGAAGAGGTAGGCCCGTGGGGCTCGATCGAACTGGCGCCACAGTTGCGAGAGCACTTTGTACTCCCGCTTCATGTCGTGGGCTCCCGGTGCCAGCGTCCCGAATGGTGGCCGGCGAAGAACCAACTCTGTCGACCCAAACGAGACCAGGTAGGTGAGATTGGCCGCCCCGTTAGGGAACTGGTCGACCTTGAACGGCCCCTCCGTCTCCAAGTCGGAGGGCAACTCGGCTCGCAGGTGAGCCTCAATGGCTTCCCAGTTCAGCTCCTCGCCGGCACGAACAGGCTCGGTCTCAGGCGGAACCTCGTCGGCGAAGGGATCGACCGGGTCAACCTCGGTCGGTTCGTTGGGCCCGTCGTCATGGTCAGCCATGGTCAGACTGTACGCCTGACCCAATGCCACAAGCTGGCCTATCGCCCCGCGCTGACCGCAGCGCTACGACAGATCGATGACGACGTCGGCCGGAGCCGATTCGTTCCAGTGGAAATCGAACGCCACTATCTGATAGGTCACCTGACCAGCTGGCGGGTCGTCGTCGAGAAACGAGGTCTGGCTGACCTTCCATGTGTTCGAGATCAACTCCGGCTCCTGCCCATCTACGCCTCGCAGAACGCGATAGCCATGTAGCTCGTAGTTTTCGTCGGGCTGGGTCCACGTGACCAGTACACCATCGTCACCGACGACGGCCGCTAGTGCGCCAACCTCTGTGGGGGGTTCCTCGTCGGTGACCGCGGCAGCCCGGTGCCAGCCGTGAGCTACCAGAGTGCCGTCGGCCGCCAGCGACCGGACGCCGTACCAATACGGGGTACCAGCTAGTACCCCATCGTCGGTCCATTGGCCGGCATCGGTCGCAGTATGGATGAGGTTCTCCGCCGTCATTTCCGCTACCTCCGGCTGATCGTCGACAGCCCGAGGTAGACGATGTATCTGGTACTCGACGGCCCCATCGGTAGAGGACCAGGTCAACTCGATGTTGGAGTCGCTCATTGACTTGCGGGAGATCCAAGCCGAGGTGCTGTAGTCGGGTTCGGTGGTCGAAGGCGACGAGGTGTACGGACGAAGCGGCTCAACCGATGTCGAGGAGTCAGCGTCGGCTGCTCCTGATGTCGCCGTCGATGGGGCCGATGCTGCTTCGGTGTCAGCAGATGGGGCCTCGGTCGACGGGGTCTCGACGATCGAGCTGTCAGCTGCCGGAGTCTCGGTTGAGGCGGTGTCAGCGGACCCAGAGGAGCACCCCGCGACGGCCAGCGTCAGCGCCCACAAAACCACCGATTTCCGTCTTCCGCCCATGACCAGAAGGTACCGGACAAAGGGCCCCCAGTCCGCTCAGGAACGAGCGTTGTTCAGCGCAATGGCCCCGAGAGCAAGCAGAGTGAGGCCGATCCCAACGGTTTGCAACGCGGTGAGGCTCTCGCCGAGAAAGAACCAGGCCATGACGGTGGCACCAGCCGGGATGAGCAAAGACATCACTGAACCGACCCACACCGGAATGCGGGTGAGGGACCAATTCATCAGCAGGTGTGCTGCTAGTCCTGAGCCGAAAACCATGGCCCCCAAGTACCAGACATCGGCCGCCGATGGCAGTGCCACCGTTTGCCCAAAGACGAAGATAAGCGGCGTGTTGAGGGCGGCAGCTACAAGGCCGGTGGCCGCCGTGTACTCGACAGGATCAAGGGTGTGCTGGGTGGTTTTCGAAAAGTACATATAGGCCGTCCAGGCGAAAACGGCGCCGAAGGCCAACACGTCACCCCGCCAGTTGGCCTCGGGAAGACCAGATGAACCAAAGAGGAGCACGACCACTCCGCAAAGTGCGACGCCCGACCATGCCACCTGAGTCCTGGAGATCTTCTCGCCGAGCATGCGTGCACTCAGGTACAGCATGACCAGAGGCTGCAGCGCCAGGATGACACTGGCGTTGGCCACTGCGGTGAGCTTTACCGCCGAGAAGAAGAAGGCCACATCCAGCGCCAGCCCGATGCCTCCGGGCAGCGCCACCTTGAACTTGTGCCAGGTGAGCGGACGACCTCGAAGGGCCAGGAAACCAAAGAAGATGATGGTGCTGGTCCAGAACCGGTAGGCAACGACCATCAGGCTGTCGAGCTCGATGGCTTTGGCCAGGACTCCCGACGCCCCCCAACCGATCATGGCCCCGAATGCTCCGAACAGTCCGAGCGACGAACTGCGTTCAGAAGCTGTAGGAGCGGTGGTCGTCACAGCCGGACCTTACAGACCCTCGCCACTGGCCGACAGGAATGCATGGCTAGACGAGTAGTCCTGAGCCTCCTTCTTCTGATGGCGGTGCTTGCATCGCAACTTGCCGTGCCGCCGCTCTCCGCCTCAGCTAGTGCTGACGATGAGAAGTTGGTGTCCAACGCCTACCTCGGTTTGCTGGGTCGCAACGTCGACAAGACCGGCATGACCTACTGGACCGGGCGTCTGGCCAGCGGAGACTCCATCCCTGAGGTGCTCGCCGCCATTGGAGACAGCGATGAGCAGCGACAACTCGTTGTTCGCCAGGCGTACGTCGAGATCCTGGGTCGGGAGCCGGACTCGGGCGGGCTTGCCTACTGGTCAGCTGGACTCATCGATTGGGCGACTGAACGGCAGTTACACGCCGAGCTGTACGCGTCGGAAGAGTTCTACCGTGGCGCCGGCGGCACCAACGAAGCCTTCGTTGTTGCCCTCTACGAAGGGGCGTTCGGGCGGCAACCAGATGCCGCCGGTACCGACTATTGGCACGCTCGGTTGACCGGTGGCACCAGCCGCTTCTCGTTGGCCCGAGCCTTTCTTGCACTACCGGAAGCGGCGCTCCAACCTGACCTGGCGGTGGTGAGGGCCAACCCGGCCCCCGATACGTTCGCCGCTTCCGTTGGCCAAATCGACATCGTCCTCGACCGATCCATCGAGCCGGGAAACACAGCCGTGATTGTCTCGGTCGCCGGCCAACGGCTGCCAGGGACCGTGACATCAACCCCGGACAACAATGGCATCCGCTTCGTAGCCAATGGTCGGCCAGTGGGCATCAAGGCCAACCAGCAGGCCCCCGTCGTCGTGACCGTTTTCGCCAATGACGGCGCCGAGGTGACTCGCACCGACTTTGGGTTCACCTACGTGCCGGGGAGCAGCGGCGGGACTCTCAATGAGTTGATCGTCGCCTTCTATGGCCACGCCAAGACCCCAGTATTGGGCGTCATGGGCGAAGGCACACCAGAACAGGCAGCCCAGCGCCTCCTGGCCCAGGCCGAGCCTTACCGGGTTGATGGCAGGCCCGTCGTTCCAGCCTTCGAACTCATCGCCACCCTGGCAACCGCTGCCCCCGGCGAGCGAAACATGTACAGCGCTCGAACCAACCACGAACTAATCCGCCCGTACCTGGATGCCATTCGGGCAGTCGACGGCCAGCTGATCCTCGACATTCAGCCCGGTCGAGCTGACTTCGTCGATGAAGCTCGCTTCTACCACGAGCTGCTGCTCGAGCCCGAGGTCGGGTTGGCCTTAGATCCGGAGTGGGCCGTCGGGCCTGGCGAGACCCCCAAAGGAAACGTTGGCACGGTCGACGCGGCCGAAATCAACGAGGTCTCGGCCTATCTCTCGGACCTCGTCATCGACAACGGACTGCCTGACAAACTGCTCGTGATTCACCGATTCCGACCGGACATGGTCACCAACACCGACAACATTCTGAGCCGGCCCGGGGTGATCATCCTGTTCCAGGCCGACGGCGAAGGAAGTCCACCGCCCAAGATCGCCGACTACAACACCCTTCTTCCCGATCGTTTCGCCCGGGGGATGAAGGTCTTCTACGACGAGGACAGTCCTCAAATGTCGCCAGCCGACGTTCTCGCCCTTGACCCCGCACCCGACTACGTCAGCTACCAGTGATGGCGGAAGCAGTCTCTAGAGCGGACGGGCGAAGCTGAGTTCGTGTCCGTCGGGATCGCGGACGTGGAAGTAGCGCTCGCCCCAGGGAGCGTCGGCTGGCTCGGTTTCCGGTTTGATACCGGCCTCAAGACATCGTTGGTAGATCTCGTCAGGGCTGGCCACATGGAAGATCACCCGTCCCCAGCCCACCGGCGGCTTGCTGTCGACCAGCTGCAGGTTCACGAAGTTGGCGCCATGGTGAAACGACGTGAACGTTGCATCCTCGCCGCCGTAGGCCGTCTCGAATCCCAAAGCCCGGTAGAAGGCGACCGAGCTGGCCATCGTGGCGCAATGGAAGGTGATGGCGTTGATCTCGTTGGTCCGGTCTTCTGGAAGCACGGTCCCTTGCTAGCACGCTCCCGATCTCTGCCGACTACCGCGGCTACCTTTGTCGGGTGGCCACAGAGGACGACATTGCCATCGCAGCAGTCGAGCTAACGAATGCCGCGTTCTACGCTGCTCATGAAGCTCGGGATCTAGATGCCATGCGTTCGGTGTGGGAGCACTCCCCTCGCGCCGCATGTGTCCACCCCGGCTGGCCCATTCTTCGTGGTTGGGAAGCTGTCGAGGAATCGTGGCGACAGATTTTTCAAGGACCGGGCCGCAGCCAGTTCATTCTGACAAACGAAGAAGTGATGGTCGATGGAGACATGGCCTGGATCACCCTCGACGAGAACCTGGTCGATGGGGGCAACACCGGCACCATTGCTGCCACCAATGTGTTTGTGCGCACCTCGAAAGGTTGGCTTCTTACCCTCCACCACGGTTCGCCGGTGCTGGTGACAGCCTCCGACGCCTGATTCGAGCGAACTACTGCCGAAACCGAAGATGACCATCTCACTCCGAGCCCAGCTCGTATGGTGTGCAGCGATGAGTGCCGATGAATATGACGTCGTCCCGTTGGGTGACGAACCAGACGAGTCGGCCGATGACTTCTTCGACAACGAATCAGAGCCCGAGTCTCAGCTCTCAGCCGCAACCAGAAATGCCTTGGAATGGGTGGTGGTCCTGGTCTGCGCAGTCGCTATCGCTCTCGTCGTACGGGCCTTTCTCTTCCAGTCGTTCTGGATCAAGTCCGGATCGATGGAAGACACCCTCATGATCCGTGACCGAGTGGTCGTGAACCGGCTCAGCTACCAATGGGGCGAGCCCGGCACCGGCGACATCGTTGTGTTCAGCCGACCAGAAACCACGGCATTGGCCGAGGATGATCTGATCAAGCGGGTCATTGCCGTCCCCGGTGACACCCTTGAAGCTGTCGACGGCCAGCTGTTTCTCAACGGTGAGATCCTGGAGGAGCCGTACCTAAAGGACGGCGCTGTCACCCGGGACTTCGGACCGATCACCGTCGGTGACGGTGAGCTCTGGGTCATGGGCGACAATCGCAGCAACTCCAGCGACTCTCGATTCTTCGGCCCGATATCCGACGACTACGTCATTGGCCGAGCCTTCATTCGATACTGGCCGCTTGGCCGGTTCGGCAGTCCCTAAAGGTTCGGCGAGATGACACCCTCGGCATCGAGCCGATCGATGGTGTCGTCGTCGAGTCCGGCCAGCTCTCTATAGACCGAACGATTGTCGGCCCCCAGCAACGGGCTGGGCTTCAGCGGTCGGAGATCACTTTCGTGCCAACGAATCGGGCTGTGGGGCAGCGGAACGGTTCCGAGCTCCGGATGGTCGATCCATTGCAGCGCTTTTCGTTCGTGTTGACGCTCGTCTCGGACAACTTCATCGACAACCCGAACCGCAGCAGCCGGTATGTGAGCGCCCTGTAACGCCGCCACCACCTCATCTCTGGGGCGGGTTGATGTCCACCCCTCGACCAAACCATCGACCTCGGCCATTGCCTCGGCCCGGTCGGGGTTGTGACGAAAGCGCTCTTCTTCCGCCAGCTCAGACCGGCCAATCACCTCGAGCACCGAAAGCCAGTGCCGATTCGTCACCGTGATGAGCGCAACATGGCCATCGGCACACCGATACACGTTGTACGGCGCGATCTTCAGCGCGGCATGTCGATTGCCGGTGCGCATGGTGGTGCCGGTCTTCTCCCAATGCCCAAGCGGCGTACTGAGCGTGAAATAGGCGGCATCGGCCATGGCCGACTCGACCGAACGACCGATACCGGTGCGCTCCCGTTCGAAGAGCGCCGTCGTGACCGCTCCGTACAGGTGGGTGCCACCAAGAAAGTCGATGTAGGCCACCCCGGA
>CALHBU010000416.1 GCA_937930655.1 uncultured Acidimicrobiales bacterium
CCTTCGTGCTCGACGGGCCGTCCGGTGTCGAACCGGTGCAGGTCGACGACGTAGACCTTCTGACCGATGCTCTGACAGCCATGCAATGAACCAGAGAGCCATGGAATGAACCAGAGAGCCATGCAATGAGCCCAGAACTCACCGCGATGGACACAGACCATCGTCTCGATCGACTGCGAACCGAGTTCGACAGCGAGGGGGTCGATGCGCTGCTGGTAACCAGACCGATCAACATCCGTTGGCTCTGTGGCTTCACCGGCTCGAATGGGCGCCTGTTAGTTACCCGGGACACAGCGCGCTTGGTGACCGATGCCCGCTACACCGAACAAGCGGCTGCCGAACTCCTGGCGGCCGAGGTTGCAGTCGAACTCGACATCGTCGCCGGCGACGGCGGCCAAGCCGTCAGCGACTTCTTGAAGGTGAATCGCCCAACCGGCATCGAAGCCCGTCATGCCACGGTCAGCGAGCATCGGAGCTGGCAGGAGCAATCGAGTCAACTGGTTGCGACCGAGGGACTCGTCGAGAAACTTCGGCAGCTGAAGGACGACGGCGAGATCGCCAGGTTGCGCCGAGCGTCAGAGATCGCTGACGTCGCCTTCGCCACCACCGTTCCGTTCCTGGTCGAACGGCCAACTGAACGCCGCTTTGGCGCCGAGCTGGACCACCAGATGCGGTTGGCTGGAGCTGATGATCTGAGTTTCGAGTCCATTGTCGGCTCTGGGCCAAACGGAGCCAAGCCTCATGCCCGGCCAACCGATCGGGTGATCGAGCCAACTGATCTCGTTGTCTTGGACTTCGGAGCCAAGGTCGATGGCTACGGAAGTGACATGACAAGGACAGTGTTGGCCGGAGGTGCTCAAGGAACAGAGCCAAGCAAGCGCCAAGCTGATCTATACGACGCCGTTGCTGCCGCCCAGCGGGCCGGGGTTGCGGTCGTCGCCGATGGTGTTGCCGAGGTCGAGGTCGACGCCGCATGCCGACAGGTGTTGGCTGATCGCGGCCTGGCCGAGGCTTTCACCCACGGAACCGGGCACGGCATCGGTTTGGAGATCCACGAACAACCCATACTGTCGACCCGCTCGGTGGGTATCCTCCGAGCCGGTCTTGTCGTAACGGTTGAGCCTGGCGCCTATCTTCCCGGATTCGGTGGAGTGAGGGTCGAGGACTCGGTGGTAGTGACCGGATCGGGCTGCGAGCCAATCACCCACAGTCCCAAGGGTCTCGTGCCGGAGTTCACAGCATCTACAACCGAGAGGACTCCGCCCAATGGCGATGACCACGAATGATCTAAAAAATGGAATGACCCTCGAGATCGACGGTGAACTTCTCACTGTTCTCGAGTTTCAGCACGTCAAACCGGGTAAGGGCGGTGCCTTTGTGCGCACCACCCTGCGAAACCTTCGAAGCGGCTCAGTGGTAGATCGCCGTTTCAATGCCGGTGAGCGGGTCGAGCGAGCATTTATCGAAAAGAGGGAGCAGCAGTTCCTGTATCGGGAGGGCTCCGACTACGTCGTCATGGACAACGAGACCTTCGAGCAATTCACCGTCAGTCCCGAGTCGATGGGTGACGCAGCCAACTACATCGCGGAAGGCTCAGCTATCACAATCCTCAAGTTCGGTGAGGAAATCGTGGGTACTGACCTACCGGCGTCGGTCGAGCTGGCGATAACCGAAACCGAGCCAGGAGTACAGGGCGATCGTGTCTCCGGCGCCCGTAAACCGGCCACCCTTGAGAGTGGCCACGTTGTCCAGGTACCGCTGTTTGTCGAGCCGGGTGACCGAATCAAGGTCGATACCCGTACCGGTGACTACATCACCAGAGCGTGAGCAACAGCCCGTCGTCCAGTCGTTCCAGTCGTCGTGAGGCACGTGAGCGCGCCGTCGAGCTCACCTATGAGGCAACGGCCCGAAGCTGGACGGTCGACCAGATAGTTGGCTCCCTCCTGGTGCAACCCGAACCGTTCGCCGTTGATCTTCTACGATCGGTCGAGGCCAATCAGCCGCGAATCGACGAGTTGTTGCGGGAACGAGCCCGAGGGTGGTCGCTGGAGCGAATGCCCACCATCGATCTCATCGTCATGCGACTCGGCGTGGCCGAGATGCTCACCGAGAAGACCCCCACCGGTGTGGTGCTGGCTGAAGCCACTGCTCTAGCCGGACTGTATTCCACCGACGAGTCAAGCCGCTTCGTGAACGGCCTACTGGCCGCAATAGCGAAGGATCTCAGGCCAGCCTGAGTCGCTTGGCCCATTTGGGCTGAAAAACTTTTCCCTTCCCTCAAGTTCGGGGCGGTGTTGACGAAAACACGGTCGTGACTCGTTCGAAGGCGAAGAAGACCCCAATCATGCGTCGGCTTTTCTTGCTGATCATGACGGCCGCGATGTTTGGTTTGAGCCCTGTTGCGCTCTCTAAACCAGTGACTGCCGCTAGCAACTGGGTGAACACCCAGGATCGGCAGGCAGTCATTGACGCCTATAACGCCGAATTTGGTGGAACCGACCCCAACCCCGGGTGGACAGGCAACCGGTCGAGCTGCAACCCCGGCACGACGAGCCAGAGCTACCGCAACGCCATCTTCAGCCGAGTCAACTTCTTCCGCAGCATGGCCGGTGTACCGGCGGGCATCACCGAAAACGCCTCATGGTCGGCAATGGCCCAGGAATCGGCCCTGATGATGAGCGCCAGCGCTCGCCTCAGTCACTACCCCGACGCCTCTTTTTCCTGCTTCACCGCCGACGGAGCGACCGCTTCGGCGTCCAGCGATCTCTATCTGGGGCGGACCGGTCCTCACGCCATCACCGGATACATGGAAGACCCGGGCAACGGCAACACCCGGGTCGGTCACCGCAACTGGATCCTGCACCCCACGACCAACCAAATGGGGACCGGCGACATCCCAGCCGACGGCAACGGGTGGGCATCCAACACTCTCTGGGTCTTCGACAATGTCTTCGGCGCTCAACCCGCTCTTCGGGAGAGCTCTGGCATGGTGGCCTGGCCTCCCCGTGGCTTCGTGCCGGGTGAGATCGTGTTCCCCCGTTGGTCACTCAGTATCCGCGACGGAGACTTCAGTGGTGCATCGGTAACCATGAGCACCGGAGGCCAGACCGTCTCGCAAACAGTCGTCCATCGAGATGGCGCCACCGGTGGTGCTCCCTTCCCGATCATTGTCTGGGAGCCACAAGGCCTCGACCTCACACCGACCTTCGATATCACCTATGACGTCACCGTCACCGGAGCCAGGGTCAACGGCAACCCCAGGAACTTCTCCTACTCGGTGACCATCATTGGTTCACAAGCTGGCGAGGGATACGAACCCGACGCCTACAACGACTTCATCACCCAGGCATACGAGGACTTCATTGGTCGAGCACCAAGCGCCTCCGAGGTGGACTACTGGGCAGCCCGGCTGGGCAGCGGAAGCAGTCGCTTCGACATGGTCGAGGACCTCTCCAACAGCGACGCATGGACCGCCAACGTCGTCAACGAGCTCTACGTCAATACCCTCGGCCGACCGGCCGACCAGGCCGGCCGGGACTATTGGACAGCCCGCTTGCAGAGCGGTGCGTCAGTGGCGGAGGTAGCTGCGTCGTTCTATGGCAGCCCCGAGTACGTTGCCAACAAGGGCGGCACCTACGACCTCTGGCTGGCCGACCTGTACCAGGTCCTCCTCAAGCGGGGCGCCGACAAGAGCGGCCAGGCGTACTGGCGAGAGCAAACCATTGCCAACGGCACAGGCACTGTTGCCTTCCGCTTCTACCAGTCGCAGGAAAGCCGGGAAGCCCGAGTGATCGAGCTCTACCAACAGTTCCTTGGACGCAACCCCGATGCCGCAGGTCTGGCCTACTGGTCCCGGATCCTCGAGTCCGGAGACGATCTGGCGCTTGCCGCCAACCTGGCATCGAGCGACGAGTATTTCTCCCGAGCATCAGGGTGACGCCGTGGGCCGGCACCACTAGTGTCCGCCCATGCGTGAAAACACACTGAAGACCTCGTGGCAGAACGGCAACCCGACCTTTGGAGCCTGGCTCTCATCGGGTAGTCCGATCATGGCCGAGCTCTTCGGTGGCTTCGACTTCGATTACGTCAACATTGATATGCAGCACGGTCTCGTCGACTACACCGAGGCGCTCTACACCCTCCAGGCCATGCAGCGGGTCGAGGCCACCCCGACGGTTCGAGTGCCCTGGAACGAGCCTGGAATCATCGGCAAGGTGCTCGACGCTGGTGCCATGGGCGTGATCATCCCCATGGTGAACTCGGTCGCAGAGGCCGAACAGGCTGTCGCTGCTTGCCGTTACGCCCCGGCCGGCTCTCGCAGCTACGGCCCGGCCCGAGCCGCCATGGCCCTCAGCGACGGCGACTACGCCAGTGAGGCCAACGACACCATTGCGTGTATTCCGATGATCGAGACGGTGCAGGCCATCGAGGACATCGACAATATTCTCGATGTGCCGGGCATCGATGCGGTGTATGTCGGACCCGCTGACTTGTCGATCACCCTTGGCTTGCCGCCCGGCTCCGATCAGGAAGCGCAGAGCTTCAACGATGCACTGGCAACAGTCGTTGATGCGTGCAACGCACGCGGAATCACCCCCGGCATTCATTCAACCCATGCGCTGGCGGCAAAGCGCGTCGAGCAGGGTTTCCGGATGATCACCATCACCTCCGACACGTTGGCCATGATGGCTGGAGCCAAGGCCGCACTTCGCACCGCACGCGGCGAGGGAGCCGCCGGCGAGTCAGGCCGGATCTACTGATCGGCCGAGTGGAACGGCCGGTCGGAGGCTAGAGTTCGAAGCCGGAGTCCGTGCATCTGGTCCCGTGAGGCCAGCTGCTTCTGAGTCACATCAGGGGCAGGCAGTCCTGTGAGGCAAGACGGAGGAAGGGTACGTTCATGGCAGAACGCGAACGACGACGCACGCCCCCGTACGGGGGCGTTTTTGTTGCCAGGACCGTGGTGCTTGATCGAGACGCCGTTGCCCGCGCCATTCGGCGGATGGCCCACGAGATAATCGAGCGGAACGAAGGTCTTGACGACGTCGTCGTTGTCGGTCTTCAGACCGGAGGCGTCGTCTTCGCCGAGTCAATCGCCCTGGCTCTCGCCGAAATCGAAGGCGTCGAGGTCGGGGTCGGCAAGCTCGATGTTGCGTTCTATCGGGACGACATCAATCTGCGCCCGGTGCTTCCCGAGGCGACCACCGACGTGCCCTTCGACATTGCCAGGAAAGTGGTGGTGCTCGTCGACGATGTTCTGTACACCGGCCGCACCATTCGTGCCGCCCTCGATGCCCTCGTCGCCCAAGGACGACCTCGGGCCGTGCAACTGGCGGTCATGGTCGATCGAGGTCACCGAGAGCTTCCGATTCGCCCTGATTTCGTCGGGAAGAACCTCTCGACAACCCCGGACGAGGTGGTGAACGCCACCATCGACGGTGTCGAACTCGGTGAGATGGAGCGAACATGAGGCACCTGCTCTCCATCGCCGACCTTGGGGCCGACGAACTGCACCGAGTGCTCGATTTGGCCGAAGAATTCTCCGAGGTTCAGTCCCGAGATGTCCCCAAAGTGCCGGCCCTGCGAGGCCGGACCGTTGTGCTTGCCTTCTTTGAGGACTCGACTCGAACCAGAACCAGCTTTGACCTGGCCGCCCGCCGCCTCTCGGCCGACGTCGTCAACTTCTCAGCGGGCTCCTCGTCGTTGGCAAAAGGCGAGTCGCTGCGAGACACCGTCGAGACCATCAGCGCCATGGGCATCGACGCCATCGTGGTACGTCACGGTAGTTCTGGTGTGCCGCAGCAGATCACTAGTTGGACCGATGCCGCCGTGGTCAATGCCGGGGACGGGTGGCACCAGCACCCAACCCAGGCTCTGCTCGATGCGTTCACCATTCGCCGGCACTTCGGTGACCTTGATGGTCGTCGTATCGCCCTTTGTGGCGATATTCAACATTCTCGCGTCGCTCGCTCCAACATCGATGCCTTCACCCGGCTTGGTGCCGAGGTCGTCCTGGTCGCACCACGCACTCTTCTACCTCCTGACCTCGAGGGTTGGCCAGTGAAGGTAGAGCCCGACCTCGACGCTGTTCTTCCCGATGTGGACGTTGCCTACTTCCTTCGTATTCAGAACGAGCGGATGGGTCGCGGCCTGTTGCCAAGCAACCGTGAGTATCGGGCTTCCTATGGGCTAACCGTCGAGCGGGCAAAGCAGATGAGGCCTGATGCCCTCATCATGCACCCCGGCCCCATGAACCGAGGCGTTGAAGTAGACCCCGAAGTCGCCGACGACCCTCGTTCGGTGGTCTTGGACCAGGTGACCCACGGAGTCCCGGTACGAATGGCTGTGCTGTTCTCGGTGCTCGGTCCGGGACAGTTCGATCAAGAGCCACCGGTCGATCAAGAAACGAAAGCACGACAAGAACCACAAGCAGGAGAAGAAGGTTGACGACCACGGTCTTCAAAGGCGGGCGAATCATTGATCAGATGGGAGAGCGCTCGGGCGACGTTGTCGTCGACGATGACACCGGCGCCATCAGCCAGGTAGGGCCGGACCTCAGCGCCGACCGAGTCATCGACGTCGCCGGATGTGTCGTTGCCCCCGGCTTTGTGGATCTTCACGTTCATCTGCGCCAGCCCGGAGGTGAGGCGTCCGAAACTATCGAGTCGGGCAGTCGAGCCGCAGCCCGTGGCGGATTTACTGCGGTGGTCGCCATGCCAAACACTGATCCCTGCATGGATTCAGCCGCGGTGATCAACGAGGTACTGGCTCACGGCCGTACCGCATTGTGCGACGTGAAGCCTTCTGGTGCCATCAGCATCGGGCGAGACGGCGAGACCCTGGCCCCCATGGCCGAACTGGCCGGGCTCGGGGTTCGGATGTTCACCGATGATGGCACCGGGGTTCAGGACGATCTCTTCATGCGGCGGGCCCTCGAGTACGCCGGAAGCCTCAAGAGCGATGACGGCGTCCCCTTCGTGCTGGCTCAACACTGCGAGGTGTCTGCGTTGAGCGAGGGCGGCGTCATGCACGAGGGCGAGTGGTCGTCGCGGCTTGGTTTGGGTGGCCAACCGTCAGAGGCCGAAGAACTCATGGTGATGCGAGACATTGCTCTGTCCCGGCTCACCGGAGTTCGAGTCCACTTTCAACACCTTTCAACGGCTGGAAGCGTGGCAATGGTTCGAGCGGCCAAAGCCGGCGGTCTGCCGGTCACCGCAGAAGCGACGCCGCATCACTTCTCGCTGACCGATGCGTGCTGTGCCGATTACGACGCCAACTACAAGGTGCATCCTCCGCTCCGCACGGCCTCCGATGTCGCGGCCATAAAGGTTGGCTTGGCCGATGGGACCATCGACGCCATAGCCACCGACCACGCGCCGCATACTCCCGACAGCAAGGAACGACCTTTCGACCAGGCCCCTCCCGGCATGCTCGGCCTCGAAACTGCTCTGGCTGTAGCTCTCGACGAGCTTGATATGCCGCTGACCGATGTTCTGGCTGCGTTGTCGTGGCAGCCGGCCGCTATCGCCGGTCTTGCCCACCGGCATGGGCGCCCCGTCGAAGACGGCAACCCGGCCAACCTGACGGTCATCGATTTGGATCATTCCTGGGAGGTCTCGGGGGTGAGCATGGCCAGTCGATCAAGCAACACCCCGTTCGAAGGTCGTCAGCTTCGAGGGCGAGTCAGACACACGGTGCTCGACGGCGAGCTTGTCGTCGAAGACGGTGAGGCCACCCGATGAGCGCCAACCCGGAAACGTCAGGCTCGCGCCCGGTCGCCGGTGCGCTGGTGTTGGCCGATGGCAGCACGTTCGAAGGCGAGATGTTCGGGCACCAACTGGTGGATGGTCCAGCCTCGGGTGAGGTTGTCTTCAACACCGCGCTCAGTGGGTACCAAGAGGTCATCACCGATCCGTCCTACGCCGGCCAGATCATCACCTTCACCTATCCCCACATCGGCAATTACGGGACAACCGCCGACGACAACGAGAGTCGTGGCACGTTCGCTCGCGGTGTGATTGTCAGGGAGCTGGCTCGTCGTCACTCCAACCACCGAGCCGAGGAGCACCTTGACTCGTTCCTTCGCGGCCACCAATTGGCCGGAATCGGAGGGCTGGACACTCGCCGACTGACGAGGGTGATCCGAGCCTCAGGTGCTCTCCCCGGCGCTTTCGGTCCCACCGAAGGTCCAGCCGCTCTCGACGAAGCAACCCTCAAACAGGCGGCCATCGATGAGCCCGGTACCTCGGGCGTCGATCTGGTCGGGCAGGTGACAACCGCCGAGAGCTACCGACTGGACCCGACGGGCCCCAACGAACGTCTCATCGTTGCCTACGACTTCGGCATCAAGTCGAACATCATTCACCACCTCAGAAAAATGGGAACAGTCGAAGTCGTGCCAGCAACCACGTCGGCCGACGACGTGATGGCCCGCCAGCCGGCCGGTGTCTTTCTCTCCAACGGTCCTGGCGACCCTGAAATGGTGCCGTCGGGAATTGCCGCTGTCACCGAGTTGCTCGATCAGGTGCCCATTTTCGGCATCTGCCTCGGCCACCAGATTCTCTCGTTGGCCGTCGGGGGAGCCGTCGAGAAACTGCCCTTCGGTCACCATGGGGCCAACCATCCAGTCCGGGACGAAACAACCGGCAAGGTCGAGGTCACCAGTCAGAACCACAACTTCGCGGTCGTTGGGGATTCTCTCCGTACCGTCGCCGACGTCACTCACATAAATCTCAACGATGGGGTGTGTGAAGGGATGGCAGTACGCGATGCCCCCGCCTTCAGCGTGCAGCATCATCCCGAGGCCAGCCCCGGGCCGCACGACAGTTTGTATTTGTTCGACCGATTCAGTGATCTCATGGACAAGGGAGGCAACTGATGCCGCGCCGGGACGATATCGAAACGATTCTGGTCATTGGTTCGGGACCAATCGTCATTGGCCAGGCATGTGAGTTCGACTACTCCGGCACTCAAGCGTGCCGAGTGCTCAGGGAAGACGGCTACCGGGTGGTGCTGGCCAACTCCAATCCGGCCACCATCATGACCGATCCAGAGTTTGCCGACGCGACCTACATCGAACCGCTCACCCTTGATGTCCTGACCAAGATCATCGAGATCGAGAAGCCTGAAGCACTCCTTCCGACGCTCGGCGGGCAGACAGCTCTGAACCTAGCCATGGAGCTGGTTGAAGCCGGAGTTCTCGAGGCCAACAACGTCGAGCTGATCGGTGCCGATGCCGAAGCCATCGCCACCGCCGAGGATCGCGAACGGTTCAAGCAGGCCATGATCAAGATCGGCATGGAAGTGCCCAGAAGCGGCAATGCCAGAGGTCGGTCGAACGACAAGGCGATCGCGATCGAGGAGGCAATGGTCGATGCCCGTCGAGTCGTCGAAGAGGTCGGACTGCCCATCGTCATCCGCCCGGCGTACATTCTCGGTGGTCGCGGTACCGGCATCGCATCGACCATGGAGGAGTTCGAACTGGTGGCCCACAACGGGCTGGCCGCTAGTCCCATCACCGAGATCCTCATCGAAGAGTCGATCGCCGGTTGGAAAGAGTTCGAACTCGAAGTGATGCGTGACTACAAAGACAACCAGGTCATCATCTGCTCCATCGAGAACGTGGACCCTATGGGTGTTCATACCGGCGACTCCATCACCGTGGCACCCATCCAAACGCTGTCCGATGTTGAGTACCAGGAAATGCGCGACGCAGCTTTTGCCTGTTTGCGGCGAGTGGGAGTGGAGACCGGCGGCTCCAATGTGCAGTTCGCGGTCGAACCCAGTACCGGCCGACGAGTGATCATCGAGATGAATCCACGGGTTAGTCGGTCATCGGCGCTGGCATCGAAGGCGACCGGTTTCCCGATCGCCAAGATCGCAGCCAAGTTGGCGGTGGGGTACAGCCTTGATGAGATTCCCAACGACATCACCGAAGTAACGCCGGCCAGTTTCGAACCGGTGATCGACTACGTGGTCACCAAGATTCCTCGCTGGGCATTCGAGAAGTTCCCCGGCACCTCCGGTCGGCTCGGCACATCGATGCAGTCGGTTGGGGAGGTGATGGCCATCGGTCGAACCTTCCCCGAGAGCCTGCAGAAGGCGTGCCGGTCGCTCGAACAAGGAGCCACCGGCTTCGATGCTGGCTCCGACTTCGATCACCTGTCGGACGACGACCTACTGCACGAAGCCACGATCGGCACACCGGAACGCATCTTTCAACTCGAAGCCCTGCTCCGTCGGGGCGTTGACATCGACACTCTCTACGCCGAGACCAAGGTCGACCTCTGGTTCCTTGACCAGATGTCGATGATCGTCGAAGAACACGATGCTCTTGTCGGCAAAACAGCGGCCGACCTTTCTAAGGCAGCCTGGCGAAGGGCCAAACAGCTGGGGTTCAGTGATCCGCAGTTGGCCCGATTGCTCGGCACTTCCGAGGCCGATGTCCGACAGCGACGCACCGACGCTGGCGTCACCCCGACATTCAAAACCGTCGACACCTGTGCAGCCGAGTTTGAGGCCCAGACCCCCTATCACTATTCGACCTACGAGGATGAGTCCGAGGTAGTGCCCAGCGACAGGCGAAAAGTCATGATTCTTGGATCGGGTCCCAACCGGATCGGACAGGGCATTGAGTTCGACTATTGCTGTGTCCACGCCAGCTTCGCCCTTCGCGACGCGGGCTTCGAGACCATCATGGTCAACTGCAACCCCGAGACCGTTTCCACCGACTACGACACCTCCGATCGTCTCTACTTCGAGCCGCTCACCTACGAAGATGTCATGAACGTCATCGAGGCCGAGCAGCCGCTAGGTGTCATTGTGAGTCTTGGCGGCCAGACACCGTTGAAACTGGCCGATCGGCTTCCTCCCGAACTGGTTTTGGGAACGAGCCCAGCATCGATCGATGCCGCTGAGGATCGCGATCACTGGTCTTCGCTCTGCGCCAGGCTGGAGATTCCCCAACCGGCGGGGGGCACGGCGAGCACAACCGAGGCGGCCATCGAGGTGGCCAGCCGTATTGGTTATCCGGCACTCGTCCGACCCAGCTATGTGCTTGGCGGCCGAGGCATGGAGATCGTGTACGACGACGCTGACCTTTCCCGAGCTATGGAAGCCTTTGGTGTTGCCGGCTCGCTGGGCAAGGAGGGTGGACTGTCGGCTGAACGGCCGGTATTGGTCGATCGTTTCCTCGAAGACGCCACCGAGGTCGATGTTGATGCCATCCGCGACGCGTCGGGCGAAGCCATCATCGGCGGAATCATGGAACACGTTGAGGAAGCAGGTGTTCATTCCGGCGACTCGGCATGTGTACTGCCCCCTCCGACACTGAGCGACGCCACCATCGCTGTTCTCGAGGACTACACCCGACGAATCGCCGAGGATCTCGAAGTCGTCGGTCTCATCAACGTCCAGTACGCGGTGAAGAGCGGCCAGGTGTTCGTCATCGAAGCCAATCCTCGAGCGTCGCGAACCGTGCCGTTTGTGGCCAAGGCGACTGGTCGACCACTGGCCAAATTAGCGGCGCGGGTGATGGCCGGAGCACTTCTTGCCGACCTGCGGGCTGAAGGTCTCTTGACCGAGCCGGTGACTGGCCACTGGTCGGTCAAAGAGGCGGTGCTGCCCTTCAATCGTTTCCCCGAAAGCGATGCTCTGCTTGGTCCGGAGATGCGATCCACCGGTGAAGTGATGGGCATCGATGTTGATCCTGGACTGGCATTCATCAAGAGCCAACTGGCGGCAGGCACGTCGCTGAGCACGGTTGGCGGAACAGTGTTTTTGTCGCTGGCTGATCGTGACAAAACCGCAGGTATCGAGCTGGCAACAACGTTGGCTTCCCTCGGCTACACCTTCGTGGCAACCGCCGGCACGGCAGTCGCTCTGGAAAAGGCAGGGCTCGAGGTCGAACAGGTGCTCAGCCGACTCGACGAAGGAGGGGCAAATGCGGTGTCCCTCATCGAGGACGGTCGGATTGATCTGGTCATCAACACTCCGAGAGGCCGTGGCCCCAGGGCCGACGGTGCCTACATCAGAACAGCAGCGGCCCAGACCGGTGTGCCCCTGATGACGACGGTCGCGGCCGCTGGTGCCGCCGCCCGCGGGCTCGAAGCCTGGCAGAAACAAGACTTCCAAGTTCGCTCACTGCAATCGGTGCACGGTCGCTGACCGCAAGTTCGTGCCTGATCTCTCGACCACCGTTGGTTCTCTGAGCCTGCCGAACCCGATCATGACAGCGTCCGGGACGGCCGGACACGGGGCTGAACTCGGAGCGTTTGTCGACCTTGCTTCTCTGGGAGCGGTCGTTGTGAAGTCGTTGGCCGCCTACCCATGGGACGGTAACCCAGCGGTCAGGGTCCATCAGACCTCCTCCGGCATGATCAATTCGGTCGGACTTCAGGGACCGGGCGTCGAGGGCTGGCTGGCCGAGGAATATCCGGCGCTAGAACGATCCGGTGCAAGGGTGGTGGTGTCGATTTGGGGTCGGTCGATCGACGACTATGCCCGGGCTGCCGAACAAGTGGCGGCCGCCCCCGGTCAGGTTTTGGCGGTCGAAGTCAACATTTCCTGTCCCAATACCGAAGCCGGCAACGAGTTGTTCGCCCACTCACCGGAGATGACCGAGGCGGTTCTCGCGGCGTGCGCCGATGCCGGGCGGCCTCGATGGGCCAAGCTGAGTCCCAATGTCGGTCCAGCTCTTCCCGAGATCGCCGAGGCGGCAGCACGAGGTGGAGCCGAGGCAGTCACGGTGGCCAATACCTTCTTTGGCCTGAGTCTTGATCCCGTCAGCCGCCGGCCTCGCCTCGGTGGGGGAGCGGGCGGGGTTTCGGGCCCGGCCATTCACCCCCTGGCGGTGCGAGCGGTCCATCAAGTCCACCAGGCGGTACCGGCGCTGCCCATTGTGGCCGCTGGGGGTGTTGCCACCGTCGAGGATGTCATTGAGTTTGCGCTGGTTGGGGCGTCGGCGGTGCAGGTCGGCACAGCCAACTTTGCCGATCCCCGCATCAGCGAGCGACTAACCACCGACTTGGATTCCTGGTGTACTAAACAAGGGGTTTCGCGCTTCACCGAACTCGTTGGCAGCGCTCTGTTCTGAGTACGAAGTTCTAACCACACAGTTTCTCTGATCCACACCCGAAACCAGGAGCACCCCGATGGCGGAATCAACAGCAGCGACGGCTCCGGCCACCGACGGCCTTCCCGACGAACTCAGGGCCAGGATGGCGTTGGCGTTGGATGTCGACGACCTCGTCGAGGCCAACCGGCTAGCCCGAGCCCTGAGGCCGTGGTTCGGGGTGGCAAAGATCGGTCTGGAATTGTTCACTGCGGCCGGACCCGACGCCATCGGTGCCATGGTCGACCAGGGCTTTGATGTCTTTCTCGACATCAAACTCCACGACATTCCCACCACTGTCGGCAAATCAGCCAACGTCGCCGGCGCTCTCGGTGCGAAGTACCTGACCATGCATGCTCACGGTGGAGCCGACATGCTTCGGGCCGGTGTCGAGGGTTTTGCCGAAGGCGCCAGAGCTGCGGGACTACCGGATCCCATCGCGTTAGCGATCACCGTGCTCACCAGCGATGCCGACGCTCCGAGTCATATCGTTCCAAACCGTCTCCGCCAGGCGGTCGAAGCAGGTTGTGGAGGCATCGTCTGCGCAGCCACCGACCTCAAAGACATCAGGGAAATGGCTCCTCGTACCGTCAGGGTTGTCCCCGGTATTCGGGCCGCCGGTGGTGAGCGACACGATCAGCCCAAAGCGGTGACACCAGGCGAAGCCATCGAAGCCGGTGCCGACGTGCTCGTCATCGGCCGAGCGGTCACCCTCGCCGACGATCCGGCAACGGCCGCTGGTGCGTTGTTCAGTGGGTTGAGCTGACCACTCGTCTCTCTTTCCGCTTGGGGCCCGGTTCATCGGTCCGATTCGATTAGTGTTCACCCATGCCCACTCCTCCCAAGTTGACCGATGAGCAGCGACGAGCTGCGCTTGAGAAGGCAGCCATTGCCCGTCGAGTTCGGGCTGAAATGAAGGCACGGCTCAAGATGGGCTCGCTTACGCTCGGCGAATTGCTGGAACAGGCCGACGAAGATCCGATTGTGGCCAAGATCAAGGTCCTGGCTGTTCTTGAGTCGCTTCCCGGAGTCGGCAAGGTGACAGCTCGTCGAAAGATGGAAGAGCTGAATATTGCTGAGTCACGTCGGCTTTCCGGACTGGGTCCGCAACAGCGGGAGAAGGTTCTGAAGGAGTTCTCCTGAGCAGCGGTTCGGGCGACCGTGCCTCGGGCGACCCTGCACTGGACGACCTTGCCCTAGACGACCGTCTGGTCGTCGTGGTCTCCGGCCCTGGCGGCGTCGGCAAGGGAACGGTGTGTGCCGTACTACTCGAGCGGCATCCCGAGCTTTGGCTCAGTAGATCCTGGACTACCCGGCCCCAGCGCCCGGGTGAGGCCGACGACGCCTACGAGTTCGTTTCCCGAGAGGAGTTCCTCGCCCGCGTCGCCGACGATGGCTTCCTTGAGCACGCCGAGTTTCTTGGCAACTTCTACGGCACCCCGGTTCCCGAGGCCCCTCCTGGGCGGGATCTGATTCTCGAAATCGATGTGCAGGGGGCGAGACAAGTGGTGGCTCGAGATCCCGAGGCCGTGCTGATTTTCCTCGAAGCCCCGTCGGCCGAAGAACAAGAGGCCCGTCTTCGGCGGCGAGGAGATCCCGAGGACAAGGTGGCTCAGCGTCTGGCCAAGGCATGGGAAGAAGCCGATGCCGGCGCCGAACTCGGGGCCCACCGGATTGTAAACGTCGATGTTGAGGCCTGTGCTGATGAGATTTACCGGGTCATTCTCGCATCTCGGTCACAACAGGGCCGATAGGCCCCCAGCGCGAGAAGATCGACACCGTCGCCTATACTGCTGACTCCTTCGGAGGTTCTGCACCCATGTCTGAAAAATACGACACCATGATGACGCCCCAGGTCGAGGGTTTGATGGACGCCACTGGCTCCAAATTCGGCCTGTGTACCCTGGCGTCGACCAGGGCCCGGGAGATCAATTCGTACTTCGGTCAGCTCGGCGACGGCCTTGGCAACAAAATCCCGCCACAGGTCACGTCGGTTGCCCGTAAGCCTCTGTCGATCGCCTTCGAAGAGATTGCGGCCGAAAAGATCGTCCCCATTCGCCCCGATCCTGAAGCAGCGGTCGAGGCTGACGGCGACGACGCCGCCTGAGTCGGCGGTCAGTCCCATGCTCGACGGCAAGCGTGTCGTCCTCGGAGTCACCGGGGGCATTGCCGCCTACAAGTCCATAGAGGTCATGCGCCGTTTGGTCGATCTCGGCGCTCACGTCATTCCTGTGCTGACTGAGTCTGCGCTCAACATGGTGGGCCCGACCACGTATACCGCCCTGGGGTCAGAGCCGGTCAAGACCAGCCTCTGGTCCGACGCCGATCCCATTCCTCACACCACTATGGGGCAAACCGCGGATCTCATCGTTGTTTGTCCGGCAACCGCCCGGGTCCTGGCCGACTACCGCATTGGACGTTCCGCCGATCTGCTCTCGGCCACCCTGATTGCCACCGAAGCCCCGGTCGTGCTTTGTCCGGCCATGCACACCGAGATGTGGGACCACCCGGCTGTGCAAGACAACATCAGCGTTCTCGCCGGTCGGGGCGTCATCATGGTGCCTCCCGAAGAAGGGCGCTTGGCCGGTGGCGACATCGGCAAGGGCCGATTGGCCGCCCCTGAGCTAGTGGTCGACACCGTGGTCCGTACCCTCACCGGTTCAGCAACTGGACCACTTGCCGGCCGCTCGGTAATCATCACCGCCGGCGGTACTCGGGAAGCCCTCGATCCTGTTCGATTCATTGGCAACAGGTCGTCGGGCAAACAGGGCCACGCCCTGGCCGAAGAGGCCTATCGAATGGGGGCAGAGGTCACCCTCATCCGTACCATTGAGCTGCCAGTCAGCGCGAACATCAAAACCGTTTCGGTCACCACCGCGGCTGAAATGGAGGCCGCCGTTCATGTCGAGGCCCCCACGGCCGATGTTGTGATCATGGCCGCAGCTGTCGCTGACTTTCGCCCCGTCACCCGGGCCGACCAAAAGATAAAGAAGGCCAACGGTGTCCCGCAGATTGTGCTGGAACCCACGAACGACATTTTGGCTGGGCTTGGTGCATCGAAGCCCGCAGCACAGGTACTGGTCGGCTTCGCAGCCGAAACCAACGATCTCGATTCCAATGCGCAGTCCAAGCTGGAGCGCAAGGGCGCCGATTTGATCGTCGCCAACGACGTCTCTGCCAAGGATGTGGGATTTGCCCACGACACCAATGCGGTCACCATCCACACGAGCGATGGCCAGCGCATCGACGTACCACTGCAGAGTAAGCGGGAGATTGCGGCTGCTGTTCTACAGGTGGTCGCCACCCGACTCGACACCGTGGCCTGACCCCTGCCCGATTTTCCTTCCAACGATCTTGTTCCCGAACAAACTAGTCAGATAGCGAGTTAGCTGTGACCGAAAACTTCACCTTCACCTCCGAGTCAGTCACCGAGGGGCACCCCGACAAGATGGCCGACCAGATTTCGGACAGCATCCTCGATGCTCTGCTCGACCAGGACCCAATGAGTCGGGTGGCGTGCGAGACGCTGGTCACCACCGGTCTGGCCATCGTGGCCGGCGAGATCACCACCGAGGCCTACGTCGACATTCCGTCAGTCGTACGTCGCACTATCACCAAGATTGGCTACGACACCGAGTCCTACGGCTTCGATGGCAATACCTGTGGCGTCATGGTCGCCATCGACGAGCAATCGGCCGATATCGCCCAGGGCGTCGACAAATCCGAAGAGGTTCGGGACACCGGAGCCACCGGCGATCTCTACGACGAACAGGGTGCCGGCGACCAGGGCATGATGTTTGGGTACGCCACCAACGAGAACGACGCAATGATGCCGCTGCCGATCCACACTGCGCATCGAATGGCGGAGCAGCTGGCCGAGGTCCGACGGGCCGGCACCGTTCCGTACCTGCGACCCGATGGCAAGACCCAGGTCACCTTCGACTACGAAGACGGTGTCCCGGTGCGGCTCAAGACCGTGCTTATCTCGACCCAGCACGACGACGGCATCGACCGCGACAACATGATCCGTCCCGATCTCATCGAGCATGTCATCCGGCCCGTGATTCCGGAGAAGTTCGCCGGAGACGACTACGAGGTGCTGGTCAACCCCACCGGGCGCTTCGTCATCGGTGGTCCAGTGGGCGATGCCGGCTTGACTGGCCGAAAGATCATCGTCGACACCTACGGCGGTTGGGCCCGCCACGGTGGTGGTGCCTTCTCCGGAAAGGACCCGTCCAAGGTCGACCGTTCGGCCGCCTACGCCACCCGTTGGGTAGCCAAGAACCTGGTGGCCGCTGGTGCCGCCGACCGCTGCGAGGTGCAGGTTGCCTATGCCATCGGTGTTGCCCGCCCGGTGTCAGTAATGGTCGAGACCTTTGGTACCGAGAACGCTGACCCGGCTGCCATCGCATCATGTGTGAACGATGTCTTCGATCTTCGACCTGGCGCCATCCTCGATCACCTCGACGCCTACTCGGCACCCCGGCTGGTGGAGTACCACGACCCCAACCCCTGCCAGCTCTACCGCCTCGAAGAGAAGGCCATGGCGCCGACCATGAATATGTCGGCAGACGCCGCCGGCAGTGCCGCCCGCGCCCTCGGGGTGACCATCGAAGCGCAGTACACGGTGGGCGAGTACGACATCTCGATTCTGTCGGCCAAGGAGAGCGACGGCCTCGAGACCTGGCTGCGCGACAGCGGTTACCGCATCCCGGCCGGGGCTTCGAAAGTGCTCGGCAGTTATATCCGTCAGAACATGCGCTTCTTCGTCGCCAAGGTCAATCTCGAGCAGCAGTCGAAGCTCGGCTATACCTACCTGAGGCCCCTGCAGGTGGCCTACGAGACGCCCAAATTCATGTTGCCGATCCGCCTCGGGACGGTCAACGCCGACGGTCCCCAGGAGCTTTTCGTCTTCGCCCTCACCCGCACCGGCCG
>CALHBU010000417.1 GCA_937930655.1 uncultured Acidimicrobiales bacterium
TACCTCGCCACAATTGTTGTACTCAGCCTCTTGATGGCATTACTTGTTTGGGGATTCCTCCGAGCGAAGAAAGCAGTCGCATGAGCGATCAGAAAATCACCCCGGCCGACATCGAAGCCAAGCTTCGCAACGTGCAAGGCCAAGTTGACGATGTAAAAGACGATTCGCGAAAGAAGCTCGGCCTTATCGGCGGTGGAGTAGCGGCCTTGATTGTGCTGCTCATTTACGTTGTCGGCCGTAATGCTGGCAAGAAGAAGAGCACGGTCCTCGAGATCCGTCGCCTCTGATGCTTCGGCGGCTCCTCAGTTTCGGTGTTCGCTCCTACGTGGGCGGGCCGGCGAAGTCGTGGGTGTTCACCTCGGGCCTTGCCCTGCTCATGGGCATCATCTCCAAGGCAACGTCGAAGACCGAGGTCATCGATCTTTCGAATACCAAACCCGGTGATCGCATCCTCATCGAGCACCTCGATATCACCCACAAGCAGCAAATCAAGGGCCAGAAGCGGACCAAGAAGTCCGACAAGGTGCTGCTCAAGGATGCAAAGCGCCAGAAGAAGGCGGCCAAGAAGCTGGCCCGCCGCTCCTGACCCGGCGATGAAGGTTCTGCTGCGCAATCCGACGCGAGAGCTCGAAATGCGGGGCCCAATGTCGGTGCAGAAGTTGATGAACCGGCTGGAACTCAATCGCGAATCTGTTCTCCTCATTCGTGACAGCACCCTGGTTCCCGCCGACGCCATGTTGGCCGACGACGACATCGTGGAAATCCGACCGGTCATCAGTGGTGGCGCATGAAATGCAAGGTGTGTCGGGGCCCTGCCGTCATCGACATCCGAAGGCACAACGCCAACTTCTGTGCGGATCATTTCCTGAAGTACTGCCGAGATCAGGTCAGCAAGGCCATTCACGAGTTCAAAATGGCGACCCCCGACGAACGACTGCTTATCGCCGTCTCCGGCGGTAAGGACAGCCTGGCTATCTGGGACCTTCTCGGTGAGTTGGGCTATCAGGCCGACGGGCTCTACGTCGGACTCGGGATCGGCGAGTACTCCGAGACATCGGGCCGCTACGCCCGCGACTTCGCCGACAAGCGGGATCTCAAGCTCTTGGAGATAGATCTTCGTTCTGAGTACGGCTACGACGTCCCTACTGCGTCTGCTGCCACCCGTCGGGTGCCCTGTTCGGCTTGTGGCATGTCCAAGCGACACCTTTTCGACAAGGCCGCGCTCGATGGCGGCTACGACGCGCTGGTGACGGGTCACAACCTCGACGACGAGGCGGCGGTGCTGTACGGCAACGTCTTGCGGTGGCAAACCGACTACCTGGCCCGTCAACGTCCCGTACTTCCCGAGCGCAACGGCTTTCCCCGCAAGGTCAAGCCCCTCATCCGCCTCTCCGAACGCGAGACTGCGGCCTACTGCGTGCTACGGGGCATCGACTATCTGGTTGAGGAATGCCCGATGGCTGCCGGCAACAAACATCTGGCCTTCAAAGAGAGTCTCAACGCCGCCGAGCAGCAGTCTCCGGGCACCAAGCACGACTTCTACTTCAGCTTTCTCCGCAAGGCCGCCGACAAGTTCATCGACCCCGAGGCCGAGCCGCTCGGCGTTTGTGAGCGCTGTGGGGCACCGGCTGGCAGCGAGTTGTGCTCGTTCTGTCGCATCGTCGAGAAAGCCTCCAATCACGAACCAGTCCCCGTCGAGCTCGTCAACCGAAAGTACCGATGACCACTGGACCGCTGGCCGAGGGCGATCTCGTCCTGCTGATCGACAACAAGAAGCGGCGCTATCTCATCACCCTTGAAACCGACGGCGAGTTCCACTCCCATGCCGGGGTGCTGCCCCATGCCGAGGTCATTGGTATCGATGAAGGTTCCGAGGTGACGTCGACCAAGGGGCAACGATTCCGGCCGTTCCGTCCGTCGCTCGAAGAATTCATCCTGGCGATGCCCCGGGGCGCTCAGGTGATCTATCCCAAGGACATCGCCACCATGCTCATGCAAGGCGACATCGGGCCTGGCATGCGAGTGTTCGAGTCGGGGCTCGGTTCGGGCGCTCTTTCCATGGGGCTCCTTCGGGCCGGTGCCGAGATCACCGGCTATGAGATCCGCGACGACTTCGCTGCTCGGGCCCAGAAGAACGTCTCCCGATTCCTTGGCGAGGAAACCCTCGAGCGGTACGACGTGCAGATACGAAGCGCCTACGACACCGTCGAGGGCGGCCCCTACGACCGGTTCATGCTCGATCTACCCGAACCATGGCAGGTGATTCCTCACGCAACCGAGGCCCTTGTCCCCGGTGGTCTCCTGGTGGCCTACACCCCGTCCATTACTCAGGCCCAAAGGGTCAGAGAGACCCTCGACCGTCACGGCTTCACCCACGGCAGCACCCTGGAAGTGCTGCACCGCAACTGGCACATCGAGGGACAAGCCGTCCGACCCGATCACCGCATGGTGGCCCACACTGCGTTCCTCACCCGGGCTCGTCGCGGGTAACTCTTGCTTCTCCTACTTGTTGAGGAAGTTCAGTGGCAGGCCGGGACAATGCCACTCGTGCTCGACAAGCGTGCCGAAGGCTGACGCCGTGATGTAGACCATTCGTAGTTCGGAACCTCCGAAGCACACGTTGGTGACCATCGGGTCGCCGGGCACCGGAACGAGGGCCCGGATCGAACCATCGGGGGCAAACGCGGTGACGGCTCCCATTCCGAGGGTGGCAACGCAGACGTTTCCTTCAGAGTCGACGGCCAGAGAATCGACTCGGCCATCGTTTGGCACGATGCCCAGCAGTTTCGAAGGCGCACCGGCCGACGATGCCAGCTGCGACCCTTCCGAGGCCACGACGCCGGGTGATGCGATGTCCCAGTACCGGACCCGTCCGGTCATGGTCTCTGCGAAGTACAGCCGATCTTCCTCCGGAGAGAGACCAACGCCGTTGGGGGTAATGAGCGGGCGGCACACCGTCTGGATCGATGAACCGTCAGGTTGGGCGTAGTAGATACCGCCACGGTCGAAGTCGCCTTCGCGGCCCTTGCCGAGATCGGAGAAGTAGAAGCCGCCGGTTGCGTCGAAGACGATGTCGTTTGGTCCCTTGAGCGGCCATCCATCGCACTCGGTGTAGAGAGTCGTGACCTCACCACTGTTCAGGTCGACCCGTTGGATCGAACCCCCGGCGTAGTCCTCGGCCTGCACCCCGGGCAACAACATGCCATCGACATGGCGCCACGAGAAGCCACCGTTGTTGCAGATGTAGACCGCCCCGTCAGGGCCAAGAGCGGCACCATTGGGTCCGCCGCCACAGTCGGCGACGACCTCGGTTGTTCCGTCGGGATGAACCCGACTCAGCGTTCCTCGGGCAATCTCGACCAACAGCACCGTGCCATCGGCCATAGCAATGGGGCCCTCGGGGAACTGCAATCCTTCGGCAATGGTGCGCATGGAAAGTGTTTAGTCCAGGGAAGGCCGCTGGTACTCACTGGCCTTGTTCGTACTGCTTTCGGAGTTTCTCCATGTCGCGACGATCTCGCTTGGTCGGTCGACCGGCTCCGCGTTCCCGCCGTGCGACAACCGGCTCGAACAGCGGCTGCCTTCTATCGTTGACCGGCACCGGGGGAGAGGTGTCGATGTACGCCTCTGCCGCCAACACCGCCGACACCCGTTTCTCCAACAGTTGGACAACCTCAAGCAGAAGGGTGCGGTCTCGACGACGAACTTCGAGCCGATCGCCGATTTTGAGCTTGGTGGCCGGCTTGGCTACCTCTCCGTTGACCCTGACCCGCCCCGACGCGCAGGCATCGTTGGCCTGACTTCTCGTCTTGTGGACCCGGACGGACCACAGCCATTTGTCGACTCTGACGGCGGTAGGCCCGGTCACGTGTCGAGAGCGATCATTGGTCGATGATGGCGTAGACCTCGATCTCGACGGTCATCCGAGGATCGATGAGTCGACTGACCTCGACCAGTGTGGAGGCCGGTGGGTTGGCACCAAAAGCAGCGGCATGAGCTTGTGCCACCTCCTCCATCTCACTGATATCGGTGACATAGGTGATGGTTCGAACCACCGAGTCAAGTCCCGCTCCAGCCTCCGCCAGTGCGGCGGTGATGATCTCGATGGCCGAGGTGGCTTGCTCAAACGTGCTCGTGCCATCGAGCCGGTCCTGGGCGGCGCACGTGCCGGCAACGTGGACGGTGTTGTCGACTCGCACCGCCCGGCAGTAGCCGAAGATCGGCTCGAAGGGGCTTCCGGACGAGATGTTCTGGCGGGTCATTGGCTAATCCAACCACGAGGCGGGCGCACCCCGCTGCACTTTATTGAAGCGACTGGCGAACGACGGCGTTTCGAACATGCCATCGTTGGTCCCGCCATAGCCAAACAGGTACTGCCCAACACGGCGCATCTGCATCTCTTCGGAGCCCTCGGTGATCCGATAGCGGCGATGGTGACGGAAGATGTGCTCGAACGGCATGTGACGGCTGTAGCCGATGCCGCCATGGGTCTGGATGGCCCGGTCGGCGGCCTGACCAACGAGACGGTTGGCCCGATAGTTGCACATGGCCACCTTGTCGGAGATCTCGGTGCCGTGCTCCACCTGATCCAACTGCCAGGCCGTCTTGCGGATCAGCTCCCGAAGCATTGCGGCTTCAGTGTGCATCTCGATCAGCGGCCACTGAATGGCCTGGTTCACCGACAACGCCCGCTCATGAATCATCCGCTCTCGTGAGTACTTGACCGACTCGTTGATGCAGTATTGGGCCGCCCCCAAACTCGATGCAGCCTGCCGGATCCGGTTCTCATGAACAAACAACTGGGCTGTCTCCAGGCCACGTCCCTCATCCCCCAGAATGTCGGCGTTCTTTACCCGAACATCGGTGAGGGTGACCTCGGCGTGATCGGTGGGCATGTTGTAGGTCCACCACATGAACTCGACATTGAAGCCGGGAGTGTCGACCGGAACGATGAATGAGGTGATCCCGTTGGCTTCGCCGGGGTTACCCGATGTTCTGGCAAAGATGTAGTCGTGGGTGGCCTCGTGCAGTCCGGTATTCCATCGCTTTGCACCGTTGATGACCCATTCATCACCATCCCGGTACGCCGAGGTCTCCATTCGGGTGGCGTCGGTCCCGAACATCGGCTCGGTCAGGCCGAAGCCGATACGGGCCGTGCCGTTCAACATCTTGGGGATCCACTCGGCCTGCTGTGCTTCGGAGCCGTACTTCTCCATCATCAGCACGGTGGGAAAGTTACCGACGATGGAGCTCTCGTTCTGAAGGTCGTTGTGAAGACCTAGGCCTTTGGCCGCTAGATGCTCTCGGATGATCGCCATGGCCAGGTTCGAACCATCCTGGCCGCCGAAGCGCTCGGGAAGATGAAATTTGAGGAAGCCCGCAGCGTCGGCTCGCCGTTTCATTTCCTTGAGCAGAGCCTCCCATTCTTCGTTGGGCCAGCCGTTGCGATCCCAGTCTGTCCGGCTGTCCTCACGCCGGTGATCGAAGAATCGAATGTTGTCGTTTTCCCTCTCCAGCGGCTTGATTTCGTCCTCGATGAACTGGTCGAGGCGATCGAGCAGATCCTGAATATCGGCCGGAATGTTGAAGTCCATCGGCCGACACTAAATCAT
>CALHBU010000418.1 GCA_937930655.1 uncultured Acidimicrobiales bacterium
CCACCGTCTACTGCCTCGAAGTGTGGTGTGACGAGGATGACGAGATGTGGCGAACCGGCGATGCCCAGCTGGCAGCCCTAGCGACAGAAGAACTCAACAGAACTGGCCAGTTCGGTCACGTCACCGTCAACGACCATCACGTCGAACGGGTAGCCGGCAGCCATCCCTCATCTGCGCTTGGTACGGCTGTCGCCGGCGACGCCATCAACGCCAAACTGGCCCAGGTCGAAGGCATCATCAGCGTGGGAAGGGCTGGCGCGCACTCCATCCACGGCATGGCCGAAAGCATGGCTGCGGCCAAGATGGCCGCCGACCTAGTGCTTGCCTCGGGACAAGACCTCACGGGCTGACCCCGACAGTCGACCCGATCGACCAAGCTCCCAGAACAACAGCCACGGCTCGACCAGATACCGGAAGGCATACCGTCGTGGCCGAGTCACCACCCGAAGGAGCATGAACAGTCCTGTCGGACCGAACCACTTCGGAGGCAACGGCATGGCCCCGGCCATGTATTCGAGGCAGGCACCCACCGTGATGATGGTGCGAGGGCCAAGGTGCTCGAGATTGTCGTGGATCCACTGTTCTTGGCGACCCATACCCATTCCCACCAGAAGAATGTCCGGGTCGAATGCCGCGATCTGGGCAAGAACCTCCTCTGACTCCCGACTCCCCTTGGTCACGTCGAAAAAGCCGTTACGGCCCCCGATCCGTGCCCCCGGTCCTTCGCTCTCTCCTTCACCTCGGAGCCGCTCGATGGCCAGGTTGTTGATCTCATCGTCGGATGCGAGGCAGTAGATGCTCCAACCTCGACGGCTTGCTTCAGCTGTCAGAATCGGAAGCCAGTCGTGCACGCCGGTTCGGTGCTCGAACCCGACTGGCAGACCATGGGCCTTGGCCAGATACACCGGCGCCGAGCCATCGGTGTGAACGAGCGTTTGGTCTAGCTCGTGCAGTTCGCGGAACGTCGAGTCGACACACCCGACGTAGAGGCCGTGAAGATTCTGGCTGGCGATCACCAGCTGTTCGTTGTGGTCCCGGGAGACCCCGACGGCCTCGACAATCTCTGCCTCGGTGACAGGCGTAATTTTGAACCCGAAGATCTGGGCATTGCGTTCAGCGATCCACTGCGTAATCAATACGCACCTCTGCCTGTGACCATCACCGTGGGCGTGCGGAGCAGAATCGACAGATCGAGCCGGGCCGAACAGGTTTTGGCGTAGAGGGCATCGAACGCCATCATCTCTTCGAAGCTCAATTCGTTCCGGCCCGAGACTTGAGCCAGACCGGTCATGCCGGGCTTAACCAGGTAGCGGACCTTGGAATCTTCGTCGAGTAACGAGTGATCCCGCTCGGGCAAGGGCCGGGGGCCAACAAGGCTCATCTCGCCCTTCACCACGTTCACCAACTGTGGGAGTTCGTCGAGGCTGGTGCGACGGAGGAAACGGCCGACGGCAGTCACCCGAGGGTCGTGGCGGATGGCAAACACTGCACCATCGAGTTCGTTGAGGTGTTCGAGCTCGGCCTGTCTTTCTGAGGCGTCGGCGACCATGGTTCGGAACTTGATAAGCGTGAACCATTCTTCGTCCCGCCCAACCCTCGGCTGAACGAACAGAACCCCGCCCTTGGACGTGATCGCCACTGCGATCGAAACCACAACCAGGAGCGGAGCAAGTGCCACGAGCCCCGCGCTGGCGAGGACGACGTCCCCTACCCGCTTCAGTGCAGGCCAGGCCTGCACCTTTTTGGTCGGCCGACCGACTGTTCGCACATACCCAGAGTGTCAGAGAGCCACACTGTGCGGCCTTGGGTAATTGGCGAACGACCAAGAGCTAGTTGCTGCCCGAGCTAAACGGAGCGCCCCCTCAGACCGCTTCGAGCAGCGGCGCTGTTACGCCGAGCTCGCACTCGAGCAGGTCGACCAGGCGGTCGACCGACTCGGACTGGTTGCCGGGAGCGGTTCGGATCAACGCATGCACTCGAGGAAGCTCCGGCAGCTCGGACGCCGTTGGCCACTCCATCAGCCGGTCGGTCATGCGGTTGGCGGGAAGAAGCGCAACGCCTAGGCCGTCCTCGATAGACGCCACCACGCCGGTGGTCGTCGGGATAGACAGCGCAATCCGATAGTCGATGCCAGCCGTGTCGAGCAGCGGCTCGCCGACCGTGCGGTAGAAGCAGTCGTTGCCGAAGGTCACGAGGGGAACCGTGCCCTCGTCGAACGGGCACGCCACGCTGGTGGCCCAGACCAGACCCTCAGACCACAGCACCCGATCGGCCGGTGCCAGATGTTCGTCGAGTCCCTGGACCAGGGCGATGTCGACCGACCCCGTCTCCAGCTGCTGGCGAATGTTGTGGGCCTGATCGACCACCAGGTTCACATCGACCGCAGGGTTGACCCGTCGAAACGAGCCGAGCAGCCGAGTGAGATGGGCCACGTCGGCGTCGGTGTCGGCCCCGACGGTGACCATGCCGGTCAGGTCGGCATTCTGAAGGTGCAGCGCCACCCGGTCGTGGTGCTCCACCAGGCTGCGAGTGTCGTCGAGAATGGCCCGAGCCGCAGGGGTAGGCGTGATGGTGCGCCCGTCGCGGACGAACAGCTGCTGACCCACCTGCTCCTCAAGCCGTTTGATCCGCCAACTCGCCGCCGACCGGCTGACGTGAAGCACCGACGCGGCCTGGGTGATGGAGCCGTGGTCGATGACCGTGAGCAGGGTGCGGAGGGATTCAACGTCGAGCTGGAGCATTAGGTTTAGCGTGACAGACTGACACGCTAGGTGTCAACTATTGTCGCTTGTGTCACGCATTGAGGAGGCAGACAATGACCTTATGACCCCGATGCATGTGTGCCTGACAACCATCTCCACCCCATCAGCCGAGCCCCTCGGCCACGAGCTACTGCCCAGCGTGGGCCATCGCCGTTGGCGGCGAATCCTCGCCGTACTGGCTGCGATAGCAGCGGTCACGGTCAGG
>CALHBU010000419.1 GCA_937930655.1 uncultured Acidimicrobiales bacterium
AGGCGGTTCTGCAGGGGATGAAGACTCGGGGTGCAGGCCGGGTCATCACCGTGTCGTCCATTGCCGGGTTGTCCAGCGGCGCGCTCTCTGCCCCGTACGCCATGACCAAGCACGCGCTCGAGGCGATGTGTAAGTCGCTTCGTATCGAAATGGAGCCCTACGGCATCGAGGTGTGCAAGCTAAATCCCGGCCCTTATGCCACCGGGTTCAACGACGCCATGGTGGAGGGAGTCGATGAGCAGCTGGCACCCAGCGGCGGTCCACAGGAGCTGGAACTGGCGGCCGGAACCCGGACCAGGATGTTGGGCAACCAGATGGATCCTCAGGAGATAGTCGACACCATGGTGTGGCTCTGCACCGCCGCCGAGGTGCCGTTCGAGACGTTCAAGCCAGATGGCATCCTGGAGCGGTACGGCCTCGCTCCCCGCTGAGTCGAGCCGTGTCGAGAACCCCAGCCCTGATGATCCAGGGCACCAACTCCAACGCCGGCAAGTCGCTTCTGGTAGCTGGGCTGTGCCGGGTGTTTGCCCGTGAGGGCCTGGTGGTCCATCCGTTCAAGCCTCAGAACATGTCCAACAATGCGGCCGTCGCCGACGATGGAGAGGGCGAGATCGGTCGAGCCCAGGCCCTCCAGGCACTGGCCGCACAGGTCCCGACGTCGGTTCATCACAACCCGGTGTTACTCAAGCCCGAGTCCGACACCGGGGCCCAGGTCATCGTGCAGGGGCGGCCTCGAGGTCGACTCGATGCTCACCGTTTCGGCCATCGCCGGGACGAGTTGTTGCCCGCAGTGCTCGACAGCTTCGATCGACTCCGCGCCATCGCCGATCTAGTCGTGATCGAAGGAGCGGGCAGCCCGGCCGAGACCAATCTTCGGGCCGGGGAAATTGCCAACATGGGATTCGCGGCGGCGGCAGGGGTGCCGGTGATCCTGGCCGGCGATATCGACCGGGGCGGGGTGATCGCCAGCCTGGTTGGGACCCATAAGGTCTTGTCGCCTGACGACGGGCGCCACGTCAAAGGCTTCCTCATCAACAAGTTCCGGGGCGATGTCGGCCTCTTCGACGACGGTCTGGCCACCGTGAGCGAACACACCGGGTGGCCGTCGATGGGAGTGGTCACCTGGTTCAACGACGCGGCCCGCCTGCCAGCCGAGGACGCAGTGGAGCTCACCGGTAGCCCGGGCGATGGATCGCTGCGCATAGCGGTTCCCATGCTCAGCCGTATCGCCAACTTCGACGACCTCGACCCCCTAGGCCTCGAGCCCGGTGTCGACGTCGTGATGGTCCCGCCTGGTTCGCCGTTGCCGGTCTGCGACCTCGTCCTCATTCCCGGCACCAAGGCCACCATTGCCGACCTCGGGTTCTTTCGGGAACAGGGGTGGCACACCGACCTGTCAGCGCATGTGCGGAGAGGCGGAAGGGTGATCGGTCTGTGCGGTGGCTACCAGATGCTGGGCCGCACCATTGCCGACAGCGAAGGGGTCGAAGGGCCGCCGGAAACCGTCGATGGTTTGGGTCTGCTCGATGTCCATACCGAACTGACCTCGACCAAGTCGACCGAACAGGTGACTGGCCGGCATCGAGCCAGCGGCGAAGCAGTCGACGGTTACGAGATCCACGTTGGAACCACCACGGGACCCGATGCGGCTACGGCCTGGCTAGAGCTGACAACCGGCGCTGAAGGAGCGACCTCAGCCAATGGCCGAATCGTCGGCTCCTATGTACACGGTGTCTTTGCCGCCGATGGCTTCCGACAGGCGTTCCTGGCCGACCTCGGTGTCTCCAGCTCGCTCGACTACGGCGCCGATGTAGAGGCCACCCTCGATCGCTGGGCCGATCATCTCGAGAGCTGTTTGGCCATCGACCAACTCCTTTCGGTGGCCCGCTCGCCCGTCTGAAGCTTGGACGGAGCCGACCCAACCTCTTAGGGTCAGCCGATGGTCGAGACCGGTCCCCTCCATGGACTACGGATTATCGAGGTCAGCGGCGGCATTGCGGCTGCGGCGTGCTGCCGGGTTCTCAGGGGTTTCGGGGCCGAGACGGTGAGGATCGACATCGGTCACGATCAGTTGACGACTGATGAGCTCACCTTCTTCACCACCGGCTCGGTGCCGGTCGATTGGTCCACGACCGACTTGGTCCAACTGGTTGCGGGGGCCGACGTGTTGGTCGAGGATCAACGGCCCGGCTGGCTAGCAGCCAATGGACTCGATCCGGAACAGCTCGCACAGACCCATCCGGACCTGGTCATTACTTCGATCTCACCCTTCGGTCAGACCGGCCCGCAAGCAACCTGGCAGACCACCAACGCGGTGCAGTTTGCCGCCGGTGGCTTAATGTCGCTGACCGGCGAACCCCACCGACCGCCGCTGGTGACCGGAGGTGATCAGGCCTTCATGTTGGCTGGCCTTCATGCCATGGCCGCCACTGCCATGGCCGTCCTGCGAGCCGGTCGAACCGGACATGGCGACTGGATCGATCTGTCGATGCAGGAGTGCGCGGCCTCGATGACCGAGCTCTACGGCCCGATGAGCGAGTACGACACCAAGGTGCCCGTTGTCCGGGCCGGAAATAGCGTGCGATCGACCTGGGGTGTGTACCGCTGCGCCGACGGCTTCGCCGGGGTGTGTTGTCTCGAACGACAGATTCCTGCCTTGTTCAAGCTTCTCGGCGAACCAGTGGCGAGCGAGCCAAACTTCGCCGATGCGGTGATCCGGGCCGAGCACGACGACGAGTTGCTGGCCCACCTCATGGGTTTCATGATCGACAAGACAAAGGAGGAGCTGCTGGAGCTCAGCCCTCGTCTTCGGGTCCCCTTCGGCGCGGTGCGTACCCCTGCCGAGCTTCTCACCGACGCCACTCATATTGACCGAGACTTCTTCGACTCGGTAGCCATCGACGGGCACCAGATAACCATGCCAGGGCGACCCTTTCCCGGCCTGTCCTGGACCACCCCCATGGACCAGTCGGCCGCTGGGCCGCCGGGGTGGGAGGCCCGACCCGTGGCCGCTCCCGAAGCCCCAATCGCCCGACCGTTGGCTGGGACCAGGGTGCTCGACCTCACTGCGTTCTGGGCTGGCCCCTATGCCACCAAACTGATGGCCGAGAACGGCGCCGAGGTGGTGAAGATCGAATCACCGGCCGCGTGGGACAACATTCGAACCCTGGTGCCCCAGGACGCTTCCATCCCTGACCCGTGGAACAGCGCCTACTACTTCAACGAGTACAACCACTCGAAATCTTCGGTGACCCTGGACCTGGCCCAGGACGAGGGGCGGAAGCTCTTCCTCCGGCTGGTGGCTGAGGCCGATGTTGTGATCGAGAACTACCGGGCCGATGTTCTCGACACCCTGGGCCTTGGCTACGAGGTCCTGAGGGAGGCCAAAGAAGACATCATTCTGGTGTCAATGGCCGGCTTCGGAAAGACCGGGGCCCTCAAGAACCACGTCGGGTTCGGACCCATCATCGAGATGATGTCCGGCTTGATGTCGCTCACCGGCTACGGCGGCGACGAGGACGTGCCGTACAAGACAGGCATCTCCTACGGCGACCCGGTCGGCGGCCTGCACGCCAACCTGGCGGTGTCGCTGGCGCTTCGCCAACGGGACCTCACCGGTCACGGCCGACACATCGACCTGGCTCAACGGGAGACAGCGGCCGCCATGTGCGGCCCGGCATTCGTGGCCGCCTCGCTTACCGGAGAAGACCCGACGCACTGGGGCAATCGCCATCCACGGTTCGCGCCTCAGGGTTGCTACCCGGCGGCCGGCGATGACCGATGGCTCGTAGTATCTGTTCGTGACGACTCCGAGTGGGCTGTCCTGTGCGAGCTCCTCGACCAACCGGACCTCGCCGGTCTCTCAGCTGAAGAACGCAGAATCCGTCACGACCAACTTGACGAGCTGATCAGCAGCTGGACGGCCGACCGCTCAGCCGCCGAACTCCAGACCATCCTTCAATCAGCTGGCGTGCCAGCTGCTGCAGTCGTCAACACCCTCGACCTCTATGACGACCCGCAGCTGGTTCATCGTGGATTCCATCAGGTCGTCCCCAACCCGAAGATGCACGCCTACCGGCAATCGGGACCCACATGGAAGTTTCGGCACTCGCCAACCCATCAGATGACCCGCTCGCCATGGTTCGGGGAGCACAACGACAGCTATCTAAAGAACGGTCTGGGCCTCAGCGAGGTCGAGATGGACCGACTAACCGAGCAGAACGTGATCGGTACCGAACCGATCAACCCGGTGGTTGGCTGACCCCAGAAGCGGGCGTCCAGGACCACTGGAGAACGTCGAGCATGGCTCGGGACGCCCTCAGGATCAGATCCTCCCGGAAGTGAGTGGCTACCAGCTGGAGGCCGATGGGTAGACCCCCGGAGCCAAAGCCCACCGGCAACGAAGCCGCCGGCTGGCC
>CALHBU010000420.1 GCA_937930655.1 uncultured Acidimicrobiales bacterium
TCGTTGCCCAGCGACCAGCAAACGATCGACGGGTGATTCCTATCCCGCAAAGCCATACGCCGACCACGGGCAACGAAGGCGTCCTCAAAGGCCTCGTCGTTGGTCGGCAGCCGCTCGGCATCGCTGACCAGGCCGTGGGTCTCAACGTTTGCTTCGTCCATGATGTAGAAGCCGTAGCGGTCACAGAGGTGATAGAACCGCTCGTCGTTCGGGTAATGGGCTGTTCGAATGGCGTTGATGTTGCTGGCCCGCAGCAACCTCATGTCCTGCTCCAGCAGCTCATCGGTCTGCACTCGTCCGAGAACACCATCGTGTTCGTGCCGATTGACACCAAAGACGCTGATGGGCTGGCCGTTGATCAGTAGCTGTCCGCCGGTTGCCTCCACGGTTCGGACACCGACCTGCTTCTCGACCTCGTGCAGCAACGCTCCCGCGCCATCGCTGAGGCGTACGACAAGCCGGTAGAGGTTCGGGGTCTCGGCCGACCACAACGCGGGCGAGTCGATGGCTCCTGTCATGGAGAACTCGGGGCCATCACCCTGGCCGGCCAGGTCCAAGACGGAGATTCCGTTCTGGTCCTCGAGCGAAACGTGAACCGCCAGCGGCGAGATACCTGCACCGCCGGTCTCCACGCTGACATCGATCGCTATCTCGGCACTGTCAGTCGAGCAGTTCAGCGTTCGGAAGAACAGGTCGTCGATCCGCACCGGCGGCACCGGGTAAAGCCCGACCGACCGGTGCAGTCCCGCCATCCACCACATGTCCTGGTCCTCCAGCCAGGTAGAAGCTGACCATCGGTGCACCCGGAGCTCGATGACGGCTTCCTCCCCCGCGGAGACCAACTGAGAGATGTCGAACTCTGCCGGCAGTCGACTATCGGTGCTGAACCCAACAGCCACACCGTTGACGAAGACATCCACCGCGGACTCGGCGGCCCCCAACCGGAGGATGATCTGCTGACCCCGCCAGTCCACGGGAACGGCCACTCGCCGCCGATAGTCCCCTCCCTCGTCGGCCCGGGGAATGTCTGGGTACTGATCAATAGCAAACGGGTACTGAACATTGGTGTAGATCGGAATGCCATGGCCGTCCAAGACCCACGAGCCAGGCACGTCGAGCGAACCCCACGACCCTCGGCCTGCATCGCTACGGTCGCCGTCATCGCTCTCTAACGGAGGCGGGTCGCCCTCCCAGTGGCGGAACTCCCACGGGCCATCCAAGCGCAACATCTCGGACCACGAATCGAGCCCGTGGGCCTTTCGACGGTTCTCCGACACCAGGCGAGGATCACGGTGGCGTGCGGTCATGTCGGCACGCTAGCCCCCGACCCACATACCTGCCGAGCACCATCTTTGGCAGTGGCGACGTTCGTTGACAGAACGTGCAACCATGAGGGCATGAACGAGTCAGACGCAGCCCTTGGAGGGGCACAGATCATTCCCGGTTCGGGTGCGGTGGCAAAGAACGGTCCACTGACCGTTGTCGCCGGAGGTAGTGGGGGCCTGGCGGCAGCCACCCTGCAACTGGTTGATCAGCTAGCCGACACCGAGGCCTGGACCTTCGAGTCCGTTGCCGCCGCTCTCCACGAGCTCGTGGTCGAACACGCCCCCTCCGGCGTCTCCGCCGTTCTGGACATGGATGGGGAGCCCATCGTGTTCGTCTTCGACCGAGCAACCGCCATTAGCGGCGAGCTCGAGGTCGAGGGACAGGGCAGGGCCGGATGGTCCACCGAGGTTGTCTCCGACCCCGGTGTCGAGCTCCGGTTGGCCAGCGCCCCCTACTCCCCTGCCGATGACGAGACTCTTCTCCGAAGCGGATTGGTCACCGGGGCCGGAGCGGTGGTCCAGGTCGATGTCAGCGCCTCCGGACAGGCCGGTGCGCCTCCGGTTGACGTCCCGCCTTCCGACCCCGAGCCCACCGCAGAGTTCGTTGCCCCCGACTTGCCGCCACCGGCAGCCTCACCGCCCAGCGATCTGCCGCCCCCCGTCGTCGCCGACAGCGGACCACCGTTGGCCGCCCCGGCTGCTGCCGCCGCCGGGCTCGCCGGAGCCGGCATGGCCGCCGCTGGTGCAATGGCCAGCGACTCGCCACCCGATCTCCCTCCACCGGTGGCCATGGACAAGCCTGGTACACCGCCAATGCCCGAAGGTATGCCATCGGCTGACGATGCTCCGTCGCTCGACGAAGTTCTGCCCGATCTTCCAGAACCCGGGGACCTCCCCCCGGTCCCCGACCTGCCCGAGGTCGCCGACAACATCCCTGCCGTTAGCGAACTGCCCGACGTGCCCGATGTTCCCGACATCGTCGACGAGCTCCCGACCGGCTCGGCTGATCTCCCCTCGGTGCCCGATCTCGATGCACCGGACCTCGGAGCAGCAGCCTCGGCCCTCTCCGACGATCTCCCCGATGCGCCCGATGTTGGGGCGGTTGTTCCTGATATTCCGCCACCGATGGAAGCGCCACCCTCTCCCGTCGGCACGCCGGACCTAGCTCCAGCAGGAGACATGTCGCCACCGCCCCCCGGCGGAGTACCAGACCTACCGCCCCCCGGCGCCGCACCAGCCCCCATGCCACCACCGGGAGCCATGCCCCCACCAGGACCAGGCGCACCACCCCCACCCGGAGCCGCACCAGC
>CALHBU010000421.1 GCA_937930655.1 uncultured Acidimicrobiales bacterium
CCTGATGACGAGGCCGCGACCGATCAGATGATCGACCCGGTAGGTCATCCGGCTTCGGGAAATGAGAACCTTGTCGGCCAAATCGCTCATGCGAAGCCGGTTGCCGGGATTCTCCGAGAGTGTCGCCAGGATCTCGAAATCGGTGAGAGGAAGCTGCCATCGTTTCTGTAGCGCCCTGTCTAGCGAGTTCATCGCGTTCATTGCACTGTTCGAAAAACTACGCCAGAGCTGCTGCTCTCGCTGATTTAACCGTTCGCCCATTCGTACAAGCTAGAGCAGGTGACCCGTCCCCGTCTTGCTTACATGGTCAGTGCCGCTGGCAGTTGGGGCACCAGGTGGTTGTGCGAGCATCGAGAACGTCGCTTTTGAGGGTCACACCGCATCGGATACAGGGCTCACCACTTCGACCGTAGGCCAGCAGCTCTCCCTGATTGGAGCCCGAGTCGCCATCGACATTGCGATAGTCCCGCAGTGTCGTGCCGCCGTTGTCGACCCCCTGTTGGAGAACCTGTCGCAGGGCTTCGAGTAGATCGCCGGCCCGATCGACGCCGAGTCTGGTCGCCTTCGGATTGATTCGAGCCAGCCACAGTGCCTCGTCGGCGTAGATGTTGCCGACACCGGCAATTGGACGCTGCGACAACAGTTGAGTCTTGAGCATCCGTCGGCTGGCTTTCAGCCTGGCGTGGAACGAGCGGGGTGTGAGCTCGGAGTCCCATGGCTCCGGTCCGGCATTGTGCAACGTCGGGATGTCGTCGTAGTGGCCAGCGGGCACAACTCGTAGCCGACCGAAGCGGCGTACATCGGCGAACTCAAGCGCCCGATCGTTGTCCAACATCCACCACGCCCGGAGATAGGGATCGTCGACGTCTGGACCGTGTTGTCGAAACCGAAGTTGGCCGGTCATGCCGAGGTGGACGACGAGTTCTCGGCCGTCGCTGGTTGGTAGCAGCAGGTACTTGCCTCGCCGGCCCGGATCGCCGAAACGGATGCCGTTCAGTTGGCGGGCTGGCGTGAACTTGGCCGATGGGTGAGAGCCGGCATCGATCACTCGACGACCAACCAGCTCGGGCGCCAACTGGCGACGCACCGTTTCGACCTCGGGAAGCTCGGGCACTCCACAACGTTAGGGCACCAGGGATGGCTCAGGTCTCGGAGAAAAACTCCAGTTGCTCACCGGAGGAGAGAGCATCGGGAAGTGGTGCGATGTCGTCGACCAGGGCGGCCACCCTGGCCCACAACCGACGAGCCAGGTCGGGAGCAGCGGCGTTGTCCGGTGTATGGGTAAAAACGTGGGGCTCAAGACCGGCCTGGAGCCACTCGGCCAACTTGGCCACCCACGGCTCCCATTCGGCCAGGCTGGCTTCGGCATCGCTCTGCCCTATCAGCCGTACCAACGGCTGTGTACCGGTAGCGACAGGGCGTACGGGCAAGCGGGGCTTGTTCTCCCACGCCTCTCGCTCAGCCCGTGTCCTGGGTGTGCCGAGGAAAAGAGCTCGGCTGTCCAGGGTGACCCGGTTGACACTGCGGGAGGCAAGAAGGTCGTTGAGGGGACGCTCGCTTTCACCGCCGGCGAAGAACCCGGGATGACGAACCTCCACTGCCCAATCGAAGCGGGCCGGCAGGTCGGAGAGAAACAAATCGAGCACCGGAAGGTCAGTCGGTTCGAACGACGCCGGTAGCTGAATCTGTATCGGGCCGAGCAGCGGGCCCATCGGGTCGACCCGATCGAGGAACTCGAACAGAACGTCCTCGCAGTCCCGGAGCCTGCGCTGGTGGGTGAGTTCCTGCGGCAACTTGAAACAGAAGCGAAAGGTGTCGGGGGCCTGCTCGACCCATCGGGCCACCGTGTGCTCGGGGGGTGTGGCGTAGAACGTGGTGTTGCCTTCGACTGTTGTGCACCAGGTGGCGTAGGTCTCGAGCTCGCGGCCGATCGGCGTGTCGGCCGGGAACCAGGTGCCCACCCATTCCCGGTTGGCCCACATGGGGCACCCGACGCGGAGAGTCGGCGGAACCAGTGAGATGACGGCGGGCATTGCCCTCAGTCTGGCAAGTCAGCACCCGAACTCAGTGCATGGGGGTGCATCAGCACGGCAAGTCGTCGTAGTGTTCGTTTTGTGACTGCGACCGAGTACAGCCTCAACGACCGGATGGAGGCCACCGAGGGAACGGTGGCCATGTCGGGAATCCAAGCTCTGATGCGGATCCTCCTCGACCAGAAACGGGCCGACGAGGCCAGTGGCCTCAACACGGCCGGTGTGATCTCTGGCTATCGGGGTTCCCCCGTTGGCGGCATGGACCAGGCCTACGAGGCCGACGAAACCATCCTCAAAGCCAACAACATTCGCTTCATCAGCGGCGTCAACGAGGATCTCGGCGCCACGGTCGTCTGGGGTAGCCAACAGACGGCACTCGAAGACAACGCCACCTTCGATGGCGTCATGGGCATGTGGTACGGCAAGGGGCCTGGCGTCGATCGCAGCGGCGATGCGCTCCGTCATGCCAACTCCTCCGGCGTCCACCCCCAGGGCGGTGTGATTGCCGTCGCCGGCGACGACCCGTTCTGCAAGTCGTCGACCATTGCGTCAGCTTCGGAGTGGGCATTGGCCGATTTGGCCATGCCGACCCTGTACCCGGCCGATGTCCAGGAAGTACTCGACTACGGGCGTTACGGCCTTGAGATGTCCCGGTTCTCGGGTGCCTGGGTTGGCTTCAAGATCCACAGCAACGTGGCCGACGCCTACTCGACCGTCGACACCGACATAAGCCGAGTTTCGGTTGTCCGGCCAGAGTTCGAGGTCAAAGGCAAGCCGTTCAAGCATCTGCAGACCACCACTCTCATCGCCCCGCTGTCCATGGGCGCCGAGAAAGACATGTTTGGGCCCCGTCTCGACGCCGCCCGGGCATTCGTTGCCGCCAACGGGCTCGACCGGGTGGTCGGCGAAGGCCCGGCCAAGATCGGCGTCGTGGCTGCTGGCCCGGTCTACGGCGAGCTTCGGGACGCCCTCGGCAAACTCGGTTTCAAGACAGACGCCGATCTGGCGGCCGCCGGTATTCGCCTCTACAAGCCGGCCATGATCTGGCCGCTCGAGCCCAACGGACTCACCGGCTTTGCTGACGGCCTGGAAGAGATCATTGTCGTTGAGGAAAAGCGGGCGTTCATCGAGTCACAAATCCGCGATCTTCTCTACGGACGCACCGGCGCCCCCCGAGTGTTGGGCAAGAGCGACGATGAAGGTCGCCCCATGTTGCCAACCCACGGTGGCCTGCTGGCCGAAGACCTCCAGGGCCCACTGAAGGAGCGACTCTCTCGGTTCATTCCGGCCGACCAGTTTGCTCGGGAACGGGTGATGATCCCGGTGTCGGTAGCCGCCGAGGCCAAGGAGTTGCCGGACCGCGGCGCCTACTTCTGTTCCGGCTGCCCCCACAACCGCTCCACGGTCATGCCCGATGGTTCGATGGCCGGTGGCGGTATTGGCTGCCACGGCATGGCGCTCGGTATGGAGCGGGAGAACTTCGGTATCACCCATATGGGTGGCGAGGGCGTGCAGTGGGTCGGCATGGAGCCGTTCCTCAACGAGAAGCATCGCTTCCAGAACCTCGGTGATGGCACGTTCGCTCACTCCGGCTCGTTGGCCATCCGTCAGGCCATCTCGGCTGGCACCTCCATCACCTACAAGATTCTCTATAACGGCACCGTTGCCATGACTGGTGGCCAGGATGCAGCGGGCGCCATGACCGTGCCCGATCTCACCCGGGCGCTCGAGGCCGAGGGCGTCACCCAGATCGTGGTGGTGGCCGACGACGTCAAGAAGTACGGCAGCGATGCCAGCCTTCTCAAGTCGACGTTCGCCAAGAACTCCCGGATCGAGCACCGGGACAAGTTGGAGGACGTCCAGCTCGAACTTCGCGACGTCGAGGGCGTCACCGTCCTCATCTACGACCAGCAGTGTGCTGCTGAGCTTCGACGGGGCCGCAAGCGGGGCACCATCGTCACCCCGACCACCAGGGTCATGATCAACGAGGACATCTGCGAGGGCTGCGGCGACTGCGGCGACGTCTCCAACTGCGCCTCGGTCCACCCGGTAGCCACTCCGTTCGGTCGAAAGACCCAGATCCACCAGGAGTCCTGCAACTTCGACATCACTTGCGTGCAGGGCAACTGCCCGGCGTTCGTCACGGTCGAGATCGACCCCGACTTCAAGCCAAGCAAGGCCGCCGCTGCCGGGCTCCCCGACGGTGACCTGCCAGCCGATCCTTCTCTGCCCAGCGAGGCCAATGTCTTGTTGGTCGGCATAGGCGGCACTGGCGTGGTGACCGTCAACCAGATCATCGCTACCGCTGCCCTGATGGACGGCAAGTTCTCCAACGGTCTCGATCAGACCGGCCTGGCCCAGAAGGGTGGCCCCGTCGTTTCGAACCTACGGATCACGATGGCCGACGAGGAAGGCGACGACCTTCTCAAGGGATCGCCCAGAGTTGGTGATGGTTCGGCCGACGCCATGCTGGTGTTCGACATTCTCACCGCCACCAAGAACCTCAACCGGGCAGATCCAGAACGCACCACCGCCGTGCTCTCCACCGCTTTGGTTCCCACCGGAGCGATGGTGTCAGGCCGGGGGGCTGAGTCTTTCCCCGAGCTCGACAAGTTCAAGAGCGCAGTCGACGGTGCAACCAAAGCCGCTGACAACGTGTGGCTCGATGCTGCCGGCATCGCCCGCCGAGTGTTCGCTTCCCAGCCCGCCGCCAATGTGATGGTGGTAGGCGTGGCCTACCAGAAGGGCCTTCTGCCGGTCACGTCGACCAGCATCGAGAAAGCCATCGAGCTCAACGGTGTGTCGGTTCAGACCAACATCGACGCCTTCCGCCTGGGCCGCCGCTTGGCGGTAGAGCCCGGGCTTCTGGCCCAGCTCGAAGACGGCTCGTCCGAGGTCGTAGATTCCGGCCCTGCTCCACTGACCGGAACCGCGGCTGCTCTCGCTACCGAGATCGGTGGCGGCGATGCACTGCAAGAGGTGCTGGCCTACCGGATGCAGGAACTCATCGACTACCAGAATGAGGCCTACGCCCGGCAGTTCACTGCCGACATCAAAAAGGTCCGAGAGGCCGAATCTCGTCTGGTCGGTGACCGCACCGACCTCAGCGAGACAGCAGCCCGGATGCTCTACAAGGTCATGGCCTACAAGGACGAGTACGAGGTGGCCCGCCTCGCCCTGAACTCTGACATCTCTGAGCAGGCCAAAAGGCGGTTCGGACCGAACGCCAAGGTCAGCTATCAGCTCAAGCCGCCCACACTCAAAGCCGCTGGCTACGACAAGAAGATCCCGATTCCCGAGGCCGCCGGTCGCAAGATGTTCGACGGTCTTCTCCGCACCAAGAAGCTGCGGGGCCAGAAGTGGGACCCATTCGGTCGTACCGACGAGCGTCGCACCGAACGTCAGCTCATCGAGGATTACCGCAACCTGCTCGACACGCTGCTGGCCAAGCTTGATGCCGGCAACTACGAGCAGGCCACCGAGATTGCCGGTCTGTACGACATGGTCCGCGGTTTCGACACGGTCAAGTTGGCCAACGTCGAGAAGTATCGGGCAGACCTGGCTGCCGCTCTCGCCGAGTACTAGGAATCCAACCAGAACTACGGTGGGCCCGGTGGATCACACACCGAGCACCATCGACGAGATTCCGACGCCGGCCCTGGTAATCGAGCGGCGTGCGTTCGACCACAATCTGCGGGTCATGGCCGAAGCTCTTCCGGGGCCGAGGCTGCGCCCTCATGTCAAGGCGTTCAAGTCGACGGCTCTGGCCAAGGAGATGGTGGCCGTCGGCCACGAGAACTTCTGTGCCGCTACCGTTGCCGAGATCGAAGGCATGGTGGCGGCCGGCCTCGACAATGACCTGCTGTTGGCCAACGAGACCACCGACTACACCCGGCTGGGCCGCCTGGTCGACGGCGGGGCTGACATCACCGCGGCCGTCGACTCCGACGACGTACTGGAGGCAGTCATCAGAGGCGGTGTTCGACGAATCCTGATCGATGTCGAAGTCGGACTACCCCGATGCGGTTGCGACCCGGCCGACGCCGGCCGCCTGGCCGAAGCGGCAAGGGCCGAGGGCATCGAAGTACGGGGCGTGATGGGTTACGAGGGCCACTTGATGATGGTGCCCAAGCCCGACCGACGTGCCGCCAAGGTGGAGGAGGCCATGGCGCTGTTGCTCCAAGCTCACCGGGACGTCGGCGGCGACATCGTGTCCGGTGGCGGCACCGGTACCTACGCGGTGAATACCTGGGTCACTGAGATCCAGGCCGGCTCCTACTGCCTCATGGATACCCAGTACTCGACGCTGGAGGTGCCGTTCCAGCAGGCCCTGTCGGTGTTGGCCAGCATTGTGTCGGTCAGTGCGAAAGGCTGGAGTGTCGCCAACGCCGGGCTCAAGGCCATGGGCATGGACCATGGCGACCCGACCTGGCCCGAGGGAGAGCTGCGCTTCTGCTCCGACGAGCACTCGACCCTCACCGTTGAGCCTGGCGGACCGGGCTCAACGTTCGGTGATCTAGTGCGATTGCATCCGGCCCACGTCGATCCCACGGTGGCAAAGCACCGGACCATGTGGGTGGTCGACGGAGAAGATGTGGTCGACGAATGGCCGGTTGATCTTCGTCATTGGTAAGAGTGATCCCATGGTCGAGACAAACACCGGTGTGCAGATCCATGGCGATGTTGCCGACGGCTTCGGAGCCGTCGCCGATGCCTTCGTCCAGAACTTCGAAGAGCGTGACGAGGTTGGGGCCGCCTTCTGCCTCTATCACCAGGGCGAGGTGGTGGCTGACCTTTATGCTGGTGTGGCTGATAAGAAGGCCGGCACGGCCTGGACCGACGACACCCTGACCCTCGTTTTCTCCAGTACCAAGGGTGCAGCCGCCATCTGCATTGGGATGCTGGCCGACGCCGGACGGCTCTACTACGACGCACCGGTGGCCCAGTACTGGCCGGAGTTCGGGGCCAACGGCAAGGCCGACATAACCGTTGGACAGGTCATGAGCCACCAGGCCGGACTTATCTACGCCGACCCCCCGCTGAGTTTGGAGCAGATCCTGGCTGTCCAACCGGTGTTGGACACCCTCGAAGTACAGGCCCCGCTCTGGGAGCCCGGTAGCACCCACGGGTACCACGCGGTGACCTACGGCTGGCTGGCAGCCGAGATTCTTCGACGGGTCGATGGTCGGCGGATGGGAGAGTTCCTGCAGGAGGAAGTGGCAGCGCCACTTGGACTGGATTTCTGGATCGGTCTCCCCGAAGAGCAGGAGCATCGGGTGTCGATGTTGCGGGCTGCGCCCCACCCCGAGGGCGAAGAACTGGAACTGATGCGGAAGATTGCCGGACCGGGCACCAACGGTGGCCGGGCACTGACCATGGATGGGGCGCTCGGCATCGGTATGCCGTTCAACAGCCGTGAGGTGCATGCCACCGAGATGCCAGGCGCCAACGGCATCACCAACGCCCCATCGCTGGCCAAGCTTTACGCGGCC
>CALHBU010000422.1 GCA_937930655.1 uncultured Acidimicrobiales bacterium
GTCGTCGGCTTCCCACGAGCTGTCGGTGGAGGCCGACGCCGCGGCACTGAGCCCAACGGCCAGCAGTAGGATCGAGAGAAACGAGATCAATGTTCCAGTACGGAGACTCCACATCTCCTCAACCGGTATCGGACGGGTCAAACCGTGTCCATCTGCCGGGTAGTGCTACCCAGCCATGAAGCGCGGGATCAGCGGTAAAGAGCGGGGACAATCGCTCCCGCCACCAGAAGGGCGATGGTCAGTGCGGTGATCGGCCAGAAGAGCACGGTGCCGCCGAGCACCGCAGCACCGACGAACGCGGCCACCGTCGATCCGATCACAGGGGTCCAAAAGCCAACCCGCTCGCTGGTTGTGGGAATCACCGCTCGAGCGGTCTCGACTGCATCGTCGCCATACCAGGCTTCGAGGCGACCACTACCGGCTATTTCAATTAGCACGATGAGGAACGCCAACGCGCCAAGGAAGTGGCCCAGGACCTGCACAAGATCGGCGGCCGAGACAGGGCCCGGGTAGGGGAGGGTGAATAACACCACATCGAGACCCAAGAGGTCAGCTCCCCAGCGGCCGGTGTGGGAGAAAGAGTCGACGAGCACGTGGCTTGTGGCCCCGACGACGGCGCTGAGGAAGGTGACGACTCGCAGCGGTCGTCGTTGGGCCAGCACCCGGTACGAGCGGAGGCGCAGGGGACCACAATCAGGAAGATGGGCGAAGATGCCGGCAGCCGACCATCGTCGGGTGAGTTCACTGGCCAGCAGGGTGAAGGGCAACGCCCACACCAACAGGCCGATAGAGCTATGGCTGTGGTGGGCCATCCAGGACCCAAGCGGATAGGCGAGATCGGGTGCCGCCGCGCCGATACAGAGGGCGGTGCCGTCGACCCAGCGAGGCCAGCGGAGCTTGGCGGCCGCAACGAGTCCTTGATGGGCCGGAAATGTCAGAGGCATTCGGACGTAGTCATGTGCTCAACCCGCACTCCTCGAAAGCCTGGCGGGTGGCGTGTTTCTCGGCGTCGGTTAGCTCCAGCATCGGGGCTCGGACTCGGCCGCCGACTTGGCCGAGAAGCTCCTGCCAGTACTTCTGATGAGCGTGGGGTTTCTCGGCCGGTCGAGTGTTCTTGAGCGCGGCACGAACCGGATCGAGGCTTCGGCTGATGGCCCGGGCCTCATCGTGGTTTCCGGCAAAGGCGGCCTGGGTGTAGTCGTGCATCCGGCGGTCGGCCTTTGACTGCAACAGGAACGGCGGGGAGGAACAGAGGTAGAGCCGCCAATCGAGCTCGATGATGTTGTCGAGCCATTCGTCTTCCGACGACGTACTCACCTGAATGCGATCCGACGCCAAGGTGGAAAGCTCGGAATACATGTCTCGGGGAACGCTGTACTTGATGGCCACCACGTTCTCCAGGTCGGCTAACCGACTACACAGTTGGGGAGACATCAGATAGCCACTGTCAGGATGGCTCCACAGTGCGATGCCTATGTCGACACGTTCCGAGATGGTCCGGTAGTAGGCCAGGAGCGTCTCGTCCTGTTGCCGAGTGAAGTGCAGAAGCGGAGCGTGCACGATGATGTAGTCGGCCCCTGCTGACTGGGCGTGTTGAGCCAGATCGAGCACGACGTCGAGGCTTTGGTCCGACACAGACATAATCGTCTGGGCGTGGTCTCCGGTGGCCTCCACCGCCAGCTCCAGGGTGCGTTTTCGCTCCTCGATCGTCATGGCGTAGAACTCGCCCTGCTTGCCGGAAATAAAGAGCCCCTGGATGCCGAGATCCTCGGTCCAATGACGGACGTTCTCCCGAAATCCGTCTTCGTCCAGACTCAGGTCGTCGGTGAACGGGGTAAGGGTGGCAGCCCAGATACCGGTCATGTTGTCCTTGGCGTAGGACTTGGCCTCGCTTCTGGCGTACTTCATGGTGAGTCTCCTTTAGAACGCAGTGCGGATGGCCCATAGGTCGGGAAAGGCTGGCTTGAACAGGGTGGTGGCCAAATAGGCGGCACCGTCGGAGCCGCCGGTTCCTGGCTTGGTGCCGATCGTGCGGCGAACCATCATCACGTGCCGGTAGCGCCATTCCTGGAGGCCCTCGTCGAGGTCGGTGAGCGTCTCGATGAGCCCGGCGAATCCGTCATCGTTGAAGTTCTCAATGAGTACCCGTTGTAGATCGACGTTTTCGACGATGGGGTCCCGAACATCGCGTTGCAGAACGTCGGCCGGCACATTCACGCCTTCCCGGTGGATGGCATGGAGGAATGCGTCCCACAGTGTCGGGGACTGATGCCTCTCGGCCAGTCGCTTGCCCTCTTCCCCTTCGAACCACGCCATGTCGATCCGGTCCTTGATGCCGAGGACAAACTCCAACTCCCGGAACTGAGCGGACTGGAAGCCACTGGCGTTGGCCAGAAACGATCGAAAGCTAGCGAACTCGGCCGGTGTCATGGTCTCAAGAACGTCGATCTGGCCGACCAGGGTCTTCATGATCTTCAGCACTCGCTTGAGATGCTGCCGAGCGCTGTTGATCTTGCCCCCGTTGAGTTGCTTGATGATGAAGTCGACCTCGTGCAACACCTGCTTGAACCACAACTCGTAGACCTGATGAATGACGATGAAGAGGGTCTCGTCGTGTTCGGGTTGGCCAGTCTCCGGATCAACCGAGACGCATTGCTGTAGCGACAACAGTTCCGGGACTTGGAGGTAGCTGCTGTAGGTGAACTCGGTCTCTTCAGGGGTGGGGGTCATGGGAGTTTCCGTGGCTAGGTGACCGAGAGCGCGTCGGGATCGGCTAGCGGGTCGAGGTCGGGGAGTGGAGGGAGGGCCGAGACAAGGGCATCGACGTCGACCGAGGGGTCGGCCAACGCAGTGGTCATGATGTCGGCCTGTGTGGCTGCTCGGTGTTTCGCCTCCTCGTAGGGCATGGTGCAGAACATCACCATGTTGTAGCGAGGGCTGAGGTGCTCGGGGTGGCGTTGTTCCAGATCGAGTGCAAGCTCTCGGCGAGCCAGATAGTCGGCATCGACCACGCCCGACCGCATCTCGATGTAGTTGTCGAGCGCCATGTCGGCAATGGCGTCGGTACTCGGGCGTCTTTCGGTTTCGAATGCTTCGAACGCAGCGGCGATGTCGTTAGGCGAGCCTCGCAGATGACGATCAAGGGCTCGGGCTGACTCCAGCGCGGCGTTCATTCCCTGGCCATGGAACGGGACGATGGCGTGAGCGGCATCGCCCAGCACAACCGCCCGATCCTCGAAGCTCCAGCCTTCGACCCGCAGCGTTCCGAGGCGTCCAGTGGGGTTGGCCGAGAACTGTTGGGCAAGGTCGGGCACCAGAGGCACGAAGTCAGGGAAGTCGTGCTCGAAGAATGCGTCGACATCGGACAACTTCTGAAGTGACTCGAACGATGTGTTGGGGGCGAAGAGGGTGACGGTGAAGTCGCCTTCTGGATTGGCCAGAGCGATAAGCATGAGCTCACCCCGGGGCCAGATGTGGAGGGCGTTGGGGTCGAGCCGGTGACTTCCGTCGGGTTGGGCCGGGAGGGTGAGTTCCTTGTAGCTGTGGTCCAGCCAGTCGGTTCGATACTTGCAAGCTCCTGCGTCGGCGATGGCCTGACGGATGGGCGATCCTGCACCGTCGGCCCCAAAGATCACGCCAAACGGGGCCGATGAACCATCGTGAAACTGGATCTCTGACTGGTCGAAGTCGACTGACGCTATGCGTTTCTCGAACTCGATCGTGACCTTGCCCGTGCCCTCGGCGGCATCGAGCAGGATGGCGTTGAGATCAGTGCGGGAAACCGAGTGGATGACCTCGTGGGGTTTGCTTCCATAGGGCTGAAGTTCTGGGGTTGGGTCGTCGACGGCATGGATCATCCGGCCCCGCATGGGGATGGTGATGGCATCAACCCTTTTGATTACCCCCACATCAACCAACGGCACGATGCCCCTGGTGGCCAGGGCTAGGTTGATGGATCGGCCGGCATCGATGTCGGTGCGGCGAAGATCGGGTCGGCTCTCGTACACCGTGACGTCGTGACCCTGTCGGCCCAGATAGGTGGCCAGCAGTGCCCCTGCTGGACCAGCTCCGGCAATCACGACGGGGGTCTTCATTGCACGATCCCGTCGAGAACGTTGACGAACTGATCGATGTCCTGGAACGAGTTGTAGAGCGGGACAGGGGCGACCCTGATGGCATCAGGCTCCCGCCAATCACAGAACACCCGAGCCGATTCGAGCTCGTCGAACACCCGCTTACCGTCGCCGGCTGTCACTCGCAGTGTGAACTGGCAACCTCTCTCGAGGAGCGCCTGTGGGGTGATGTTCTCGATTCGATCGCCCAGAGTTTCGGTGAGCCGGCGATCGAGGAACATGATCTGCTGTTCGGACTTGGCTCGAAGCGGAGCCATACCCCCTGCGTTGTCGAAAAGATCGAGAGATGCCCGGAGTGTTGCCATCGCCAGAACGGGGGCATTGGAGAGTTGCCATGATTCAGCTGAGGGAATGGCGTCGAACTCGGT
>CALHBU010000423.1 GCA_937930655.1 uncultured Acidimicrobiales bacterium
CGGTGGCGGCCGCGGTTGTGCTCGGCAGTGGCGCGTTCGTCATGATCGGGGCGTTCGATGCCCTCTGGGATGTTGTCCACGAGGATCTCGACACACCGACGTGGATGGCCAACCTGGGGATCACCCTCTTTGCCATCCCGCTGGTCATTCTCGGGCCAACCGGTGGCCGGCTGGCCCAACGTCTCGGACCGTTCCGGGTTGCCGCTGTTGGGCTCCTTCTGGGTGCAGCCTTCATGTTCACCTATGGCCAGGTGCCCTCGGGTAGTTGGATCTTCGGTGTCTCGCTGTTTCACGCCGTGACCGATGGGCTGACCATCGCTGCGGCTGGCGTTGCCGTCGCCATTGCAGTGCCCGAGGAGCGCCAGGCCGGAGCCCATGGCGTGCTCGGTGCAGCTCAGTCGTTGATGGCCGGCATCACCGCTATCGCCATAGGGTCGGTCTACGACCAGGCGGGAAGGGCCACCGCCTACGCGGTGGCGGCCATCGGCATGTTGGTGACGGTTGCCGTCGGCATGGCGCTGGCCAGAGAGTTCCGCTCAAAGCGCAAGATGGCCCTCACCTGATCAGGCCCTCACATGAACACGCCGTTACCTGATTAGGAGGGCCTGATCTAGGCTGAGCCGATGGCTCTAGCGTCGAAGCGGCACTCCCTCGAAGATCCGGCCGCAGCTCAGGAGTACTTCCACAGCCGGGGTTGGACCGATGGGTTACCGATTGTTCCCCCCACTGCTGAGGCGGTGGAAGCCTGCCTCGAATGGGCAGTGCTGGCGGCCGACCACCTGGTGGGGGTCGAACCGGTTCGGGGCCGTGCCCTTACAGCGGAAAAAGTGGCCATCAACGCAGTGATGGCTGGTTGCCTTCCCATGCACTTCCCGGTTGTAGTGACCGCGGTGACTGCCATGTTGGAAGAACCTTTCCTGCTGCATGGCACCACGGCCAGTACCGGCGGCTCGGCTGTCCTGCTCGTGGTGAACGGCCCGATTCGCAACGAGATCGGCATGGACGCCACGTTCAACGCCCTGGGACCCAGTGATCGGGCATCCACCTGCATCGGTCGGGCCATTCGGCTGATTCTTGGCAACCTCCTAGAGGTGCGGCCAGGGGAGATCGACCGCTCCACCTTCGGCCATGCCGGCAAGATCAGCTTCTGCCTGGCCGAAGACGAGGAGAATTCGCCGTGGCCTTCGCTGGCCACCGAGCGGCTGGGCGATCCCCACGTTTCGGCCGTCACCGCCATGGCAGCTATGGCTCCGCGACAGATCATGAACGAGTGGACCACCGAACCGGAGAAGATTCTCGACACCTTCATTGCCGAGATCAAAGCCAACATGCGGCACTATTCGATCTGGCCCGGCAACTACGCCATCGTGGTTCCCCCACAGCTCCGTCAGCATTTCGAAGCTGCCAAGTGGAGCAAAGCTGACATTCAGAACTACGTCTTTGAGAACGCCGCCATCCTGCGGGCTGAGTGGGCCGACTGCGGTAAGGAAGCAGTGGTCGCCGATAAAGGCGATCGCCGCTACCAGGCGCTTCCCGACCCCGAGCACCTGCTGGTACTAGCGGCCGGGGGGCCGGCCGGAGGCTTTGGCGCCGTGATCCCGCCCTGGCTCGGACATAAATCCCGGGCCGCCACCGTTGCCGTCGGCGCATGCGTCGACTGCTGATAGCGACGCCGATGAGAAGCCACTACCACGAGACAGGAAGACAACGATGAGTTTCGAAGTTCTCGACCCGACCTACGGCGACGCCACGGCAGAGTTTGCCCTGGCCGAACGGCTTCCGAGCCTCGAAGGGGCCGTCGTGGGAGTGGTTTCCAACGGCAAGCAGGGAACCGTGCGGTTCTTTGATGCACTCGAGCACGAGTTGGTCACGACGTACGGCGTTGCCCAAGTCGTCCGCGAAGTGAAGTCCAACTACAGCGCTCCAGCAGATCCCGACATCATGGATCGGGCCAAGGAATGGAACGCACTGGTCTCCGGGATCGGTGATTGAGGTAGCTGTTCCTCGTGCAGTTTGCACGACGCAGTCACCGGCGAACTCATCGGCTTGCCATCGGTAGCGATCATGACCGAGAAGTTCGTGAGCGCAGCAGAGCTGATGGGCCAGGTTCTTGGGGCCGATGGGTATCCGTTCATCGTGATCGAACACCCAATCAGTAGCGCCAGCACCGAGGTTCTCCAGGCCCGGGCCAGGGACGCTGCCGCCCAGGTGGCGCATCACGTCGTGCGTGCGGCCGGGTGAGTGGCGGCATTCTCGACGGCGTCCGTGTCCTTGACCTGACGCAGTACCTGGCCGGGCCCCACGCCACCTTGCTTCTGGCCGGGTCAGGGGCCGAGGTAATCCGAGTCGACAACCCCCACACCGGTGATGCGCTTACCGATGCTCCGTTCTACTACGGAGCCGAGGGCGCCTCGTTCACCAAACGAGACGACACCGACCTCGGGGTCGCCTTCCTCAAGCGGCTCCGCCAAAAGAAGTCGATCACCATCGATCTCAAGTCGGCTGAAGGCCTGGCCGTCTTTCACCGCTTGGTCGAGATTGCCGATGTGGTCGTCGAGAACTTTGCGGTCGGAGTAACGGGACGACTGGGCGTTGACTGGCCAACCCTTCGCGCCATCAACCCTGCGCTGATCTACTGCTCGCTCACCGGTTATGGCAGCACCGGGCCAGACAAGAATCGGCGGGCCTACGACCTCACCGTCCAGGCCATGTCGGGCCTGATGTCGGTAACCGGTGACCCCGATGGTCCGCCATCGAAGGCCGGCTCGCCCTTGGCCGACACCGTGTCGGCTGGGTTCGCCTATGCCGGTGTTCTCGGGGCCCTCTATCACCGGGAACGAACCGGTCAGGGACAGTTCGTCGACGTTTCCATGGTCGACGTGCTGTTCTCGTTGGTGTTTGACGATCCGCTCGAGGCTTTCGACAGCATCGGGGTGCCGCAACGGCACGGAAACCGAGTGCCGCGTCTGTGTCCGTTCAACACCTACCCCAGCCAGGACGGATGGCTGGTGATCTGCTGTGGCAATGACGACATGTGGCGACGAGTCTGCGCAGTGATCGAACGAGACGATCTTGGTCTCGACCCCGAATGGGGAGTCATGAGCTGGCGGATCGCCAACCACGAGCAGGTCGATGCCCTGCTAGGCAGGTGGACGTCTGGTCACACAACCGAGCAGGCAGTTGAGTTGCTCACCAATGGGGGAGCAGCAGCCAGTCCGGTCCAGACCATCGACGATCTCCTGGAGTGGCCCCATCTGCATGCCAGGGCCATGATCGACCCTGTCATTCACCCAACACTCGGGGAGTTGCCAATCAAGGCGGCCGGGTTCCCCATCAAATTCAGTGGGGCCCCAGGCGGCTATCACGAACCGGCAGCGCCCACCGGAACCCATACCCGCCCGGTGCTCAGCGAGTTGCTGGGGCTAGACGACGATGAGATCGACGATCTGGAAAGCCGGTCAGTGATCTAGGTGCTACCAGGTGGCGTTGGTAAGGACGCCACCGTCGACGGCAAGATCGACGCCGGTAATCCATCGAGCGAGCGCCGAGCAGAGGAAAACACAGGCGTCGCCAATGTCCTCAGGCGTACCCAAACGACCGAGCGGGGCGGCCTGCTCCCATCGCTCGACACCTTCGGGCCACTGCTGGGTCAGGCCGGGCCGGTCGATGAGCCCTGGCGACACTGCATTGATGCGAATGCCATCGGGACCGTAGGAAAGTGCAGCCGCTTTGGCGTGCATGACCAACGCCGCCTTGCTGGTGGCATAGTGACCGTGGACCGGCGTGGGGTGCCGGCCTTCGATCGACGAAATGTGGACTACCGAGCCACCATCGCCGGTGGTGTTCATGGCCACCGCGGCTCGCTGTGTCAGTCGATGTGCCGCCGTAAGGTTGACGTCGATCATGGATTGCCAATCGTCATCGGACAGCTCGGCGAACGGCACCACCGGTTGTATGCCGGCGTTGTTGATCAGCCCGTCCAACCGCCCGAACGTGGTGGTGGCGGCATCGATCACTTGTTGCGGGCCACCGGGTGTTGTGAGATCGGCATGTACCGACGCAACGGGAGTACCAGCACCATCGACCAGGTGGTCGACCGACGACGATTGCGTGTGGGCCATCACGGTCGCCCCGGCGGCCACCAAACGTCCGACGATTCCACCTCCGATGCCTCCACCGGCACCTGTCACGAGCACCACCTGGCCAGTCAGATCCAGCATCTCTGACGGTGAGGGAAGACTGGACGATGGACTCATGTGTTTGCTCCGCTCTGGCCTGGTCGGGTGAGCCGTTTCAATCGTTGCCCAGCATCGGGGAAGTCTCGGAGAAGTTGCTGCCTGTCGCCCAGCTCAAAACCAGCATCGTTGTAGGGCGGCGCCATCGTGGTGCCGACCAATGTCCAGGCACCCGTTGTTTCCGCACCCATCCACACCCCTGGCTCCACTGCGACACACGGCCGTTCGCCGGCTGGTAGGTCCATGCCGAGCACTCGTATGTCAGCCGACGAACCGGGAGCCAACAACGTGACTTCGGCTGGTGCTCCTCCGTAGTAGTGCCACAACTCCGGCGAAGCCAGACGATGCATGGCCGAGAAGTCGTCCGGGGTCATGAGGAAGTAGATACCCGAGCCGTGACCATCGAGCCAGGTTTGGGCCCAGCGACCGCCTTCGTGAGGCAAGGGTACGAGGCCGAGCAGGTCGACCACCTGGGTCGCCGACAGCTCCGTTGATGGCACGATGCCTAGTCTTCTATCGGGTCTTCAATCGGATAGGGACGCCGAGTCCGCTTTATCCCCGCTTGTTCCAAAATTCCCTTCGGCACGCCGAACTCCCGCCATGTTGAGTAGGAGATGCCTTTGCGCTCGCCATAGGAGTTCGCCACCTCAATGAACGCTGCCTCCATTGAGTCCAGTGCCCCCTCTTCAGCCATCCGCATCTCGGCGTAGAGGTTCTCCCGCTGTTGGAGTATCTCCAGCTTCTCGATGCCTTCGACCGTCTTCAGGAGCGTTGAAAGCGATGTGAGCTCTTGCCGCAACTGTTGCGGACTCTTGCCTTTTGGCTGCCCGGCCTTACGTTCGACCTCAATGAGATAGGCCTCGACGATTTTGTTCTCTTTCCTCGGATTCGGTTTGTCTGCGGTAGGAGCCGCCGAGGATTTGTCGCTGCTCCGCGAAGCAGTCGGGCTGGGAGAACTGTCCGAATGGATCGGAGCCGGTTGATCTAGCGGATCGTCGTTCATCACCGCCGCAGGATATACGGCACGGTCTCGGTGGGCATCCTTGGACGGTCCCCAGGTGTCAACTAGGACTGCGCCAGCCGCGCACTTATCGAACGTTGCTGCTGAGCGGCTACGTTCGTTGGCCGTGGTGAGACTAAGCGACCTCCATCCGGCCGAAGCCGAGCATATGCGGGCCAGAGCGGCGGCGATGCCGGTCATTCCCAAAGCGCCGTGGATCACGCCGAAGCCCTTGAACGAGGCAACCATCGCCATTGTTTCCACTGCTGGTCTGCACCGCCGAGACGACGAACCGTTCCGTCCTGGCGCCGTCGACTACCGGTTACTGCCGGGCGACGTCGATTTCGCCGACGTCGTGTTGTCCCACATCAGCGTCAACTTCGACCGCAGCGCCTTCCAGCAGGATCCCAATATTTCCTTCCCCCTCGACCGTCTCCGGGAGATGGCTGCCGAAGGCGAGATCGGCGGCGTTGCCAACTGGCACTATTCGTTCATGGGGGCCCAGCCAAATCCCATGCGCATGGAGCAAACCGGTGAGGAAGTCGGTCGACTCCTTGCTGCTGATGGCGTTGATGTGGCGTTGCTGGTGCCCATTTGACCTATCTGCACCGGCGCGGTCGGCGCCCTCGCAAACTTCATCGAACGGGCCGGGGTGGCCACCACCTCCATTTCGCTTATTCGGGAGCAGTCGGAGAAGGTCGGCCCGCCGCGGGCGCTCTGGGTGCCGTACGCCCTTGGCCGGCCTCTTGGGTCGGCGGCTGATCCTGAGTTTCAGAAGGCGGTGCTCCGGGCCAGCTTCGGTCTGCTGGCCACCGCGACCGAACCCACCATTGAGGACTATTCGATCGAGGCCCCGGAAGAAGCCGGTCCCGGGGTGTGGGCCTGCCCGCTGAACTTCGACGATCCCACCGCTAACTCCTTGGAGTCTCGGTTCCGCAGCGAGGTGGCTCGAATGCGGCCATGGTCAGCCGAGACGAGGGAGGCCCGTGGTCGAACCCTGTTCGGCGTGAGCGGCGCTGCCATTGACCAGATCGATGAAGTCGTCGAAGCCCTGGTGTCCATTGCCCAATCCGGCGACGTACGTAACGCTCCCGAAGTGGGCATCGAATGGGCATTTCCCATGCCGCTACTGATTCGGCATCTTTCCGACGATGTGCGGACGATCTATCACGAAGCCATCGCCGCCCAACCGGGAGCCGGTGCACCCAATCACGATGCCCTCAATCACTGGATCTTCGGTGAGAACACTGGCAAAGGCATGACCGACAAGGGAACCGCCTACGGCGAGCTCTTGTTGACGATTGCCGACCATCTCACTGCGTCTGAGTCTGACGCCGCACTCATGACGAGGGGCTTCCTGGTGCCCGAGGGCTTCTACAAGGGCGGCAGCGCTTTTCCGTCGACCAACGTTCCAATCAACCCTGACAACTAATGCGGTCGGTGTTCACACCAGAGATGCCAAACAGGCCCGAGTGCGCTTCTGGTCTTCGGCCTCGGGACCGAATTCCACCGCCATGATGGTGTCCACCCCGGCTGCGCTGTACTCCTCCAGACGAGTGGCCACTTGGTCCTCGTTTCCGATGACGGCAAAATCTTCAGGGCCGGCCAGACCCTCACGGTCGAGCATGGCCCGGTAGCTGGGAAGCTGGCCATAGACCTCGAACTGCTTGGCTGCGAACAATCGGCCGGCATCGACGTCGTCAGTGCAAAGCACCGGGATGCCAGCCATGACTCGAGGCTGAGGCCTGTCAGCCTCCTCGGCAGCCGAGCGAAGCACCGGAAGCGTGTGACCGGCCAAAGTTTGCAAGCCGGTCATCCACAGCACGGTCCCGTCGGCCAAGCGGCCGGTGAGCTTCAGCATCTGAGGCCCCAGCGCCGCCACGTACAGGCGAGGAGCTTCGACTCCTTTCATGATGGCCGGCGATCGACCGGTGAGGGTTTCGCCCCGAAAGGAGGTCTTGTCGTTCCGAAGTGCCGGGGCCAGGATCTCGAGGTACTCCCTGGCATGGCGTACTGGTTTCTCGAACGGAATACCCCACTGCCCCTCAACCACCGGCTTATGGGCCAGACCGATCCCTAACGAAAGCCGACCATCGCCGATGAGAGCAGCGGTGGTCAATGCCTGCTGGGCCATGGCCAACGGATGACGGGGCCAGGTTGGAACCACACCGGTTCCGAGTTCGATGTCGGGAACCTCTCGGCCGGCGATGGCCAGCGAGGTCAGAGCATCGGGTCCCCACGGCATTTGCGGAATCCAATAGGAACTGAAGCCGCTGGCTTTGGCTTGACCAACATCGTCAACAAGGTCGTCACCGCTGAGAAGGGTGCCCGCCGCGCCGTAGAAGATACCTATGTCCATAAGCACAGAGTCTTCCTTCACCGAGGGAGCCCGGCAAACAGGGAAACTCAGGAGAGCCGCCAGCAAAACTCAACTGAGACCCTCTGCAGGCCGATGGACTGCCATGGCTGCTGTATTCGAGGGAAAGAATCGACTCCTGCCCGGCCTTCTGGGCGGCGCACTGTTCATCGCGTCCTGCGGTGGCGACGCTGTTCAGGTTATTGAAACCGAGGCTGGTGCTCCGGTGATGAGGGTTGAGGGCAACGAGAACGACTCGTTCCAGGCGCCGACCACTACCGAGCGCACCTACGCCGAGACGACTCGTGGGCCAGGTGCAACCCGAACCGCTCCGACCGAGCCTCCGTCGACGCTGGCCGCGGTAGACGATTCAACCGATACCTCTGACACCTCCGACACGACTGCTGCCGACGGTTCCGGTGGCGGTGGTGGCGGCGACCAGAACAATGCCGGTCAGACAACGACCACCACGGCTGCTCCTACCACGACGGCCGCCCCGTACGCCGGCCAGGCCGCCCTATCGCTTCCTCACGTGGGAGCGAACGGGCTCACACTGCAGTCAGTGCGGATCTCCTGCACCGACCCTGCGGCGATCGAGATCAACGTCGTCAGCCCCTCGGGTGTGTCGTCAGCCGCCCAGTACGTGGCGCTCACCGCAGCCCAGGGCGAGCACTCGGCAACCGGTACCGTCGCTGAGGGGATACCCACCGTGGTCGGTTCGCTCAGTCCGGCGATGGCGAACGGCACCTTCGACTACGTCGATGTGTGCAGCAACTCCCGCTGGACAGTGTTCGTGCGAATCGCTGACGATGCCGGCAACACCTTCCAGGGTGTTGTCCAGGCCTCCGTCAGCTAGTCACGCCGTTGGTCAAGGCCGGGGGGCGTTGTCGACGTTGGCCTCGTAGTCGATCTGCCACAGGTTCCTGCTGGTCTGCACCGCCATCGTTAGAAATGCCACGACGTTGAGGGCGACGATGAGCGGAACGCCCCAGCTGAAGATCTCGGTGCCAACGAAGTACACGAAGGTGTTGAGGGCGATGTATCCGATGCGGATCTCGGTCGGACCGATGCCGTCGTAGGCGATCTGGAATTGATTGGTGGCGGCGAACGACAGGAACGACACCGCCATGGTGGCGCACGTGACCAGAAGCAAGATGAGGAAGAGAAACTCCAGCCACCACGCCTCGACCAGGAACGAGTAGCCGATCACCATCGAACCGGCAAAGAAAAAGTCGAGCAGGTGGTCCATATAGAAGCCCCACTTGACCAGGCCCTGCTTACGGTACTTACCGAGCGAGCCGTCGAAACTGTCAGTCAGCCATTGCCCGAAGACCATGATCGACATGAGATGGAGCCAGGCTGGCTCCTCCTTGGCCAGCCAGCCGGAAAGAACGGTGCCGGCCGACCACAAGATGGTGACGTAGGTCAGATGGTGGCTCTTGATGGGTGGGGGAACCTTGGGGATTCCCCAGTCGATGAAGCGACGCTCCAGCGGCCCGAGCAGGGACTGGCCCTTTTTCTTGTCTCCTGCGAACCCACCGGCGGCCTCGGTGGTCACCGCTGGTCAACTCCCTGCCGTTTGGCCACTTGCTCCTGCGTTTGGGCCAGGTCTTCTAGCTCCTGGTCGATATCGACATCGAGCTTGCGGGCGATGGCGATCAACGTGGTCTTGATCTGTTCTTGCTCTTCGTGGGTAAACACGTCACGGTCCACGATGAGCTTGGAGGTGAAGGACGCAGTGATCATGGGAATGATCACCGTGACCATGCTGACAATCATCACTGCGGCGACACCTCGACCAAAGGTGGTTTCGGGGTACGCATCGCCATAGCCCACCGTCGAGGCGGTGACGATAGCCCACCACATCGAGGTAATGGGGCCCGCCCCATCTTCGGCCAGCATGTACCCCATCCCACCCAGAAACAGAATGACCAGGGCCGCAATCGATAGGTACAGCGGCCGGTTGGCGATGATGATCATCTTCTGAGCGATGAGCTGCATCAACGGCGTGCCAGTGTGTGGCTTGTTCATGAGAGTTCCCTCCAACTCGGAACGGCGTTGGCGATGCTAGAGGACAGAGATGTTCCCGTCGGCTGCTAGGCAGCCACTATGAGACTTGCCTGGTGCGCTTAGGAGCTGACGACCCTGTAGAGCAGCTCGCCGTCAACGGCCCGAGTGGTGGCTTTGCCGTTCTGTCGAAGATGTTCGAGGTGGGCGAAGGTCTCGCTGTCGGCCATTGGGCCCCAGGATCGCTCCTTGAAGAGATGCTTCGAGTACTCGGGAACCGACAGCTCATTTTCGGGCTGCTTGGCCGCCGCGCTCATGAGTGTGTCGAGCCGTTCGTGATGGTGATCGATGATTTCGGTCGACCGTTTCGAAAGATCATGGAACTCAAGGCCATGGGCGGGGAGAACGACCTTCACGCCACTGAAGCTGTGCATGCGCTCGAGGGAGTCGAAGAAGTCGCCAAGGGGCCGGTCCTGGGTGGTGAGGCCCGAGATATGCGGTGTGATGGTGGGAAGAAGGTGATCGCCGGAGATGAAGATGCCCTCGGTCGAGTCGAGGAGGCACAAATGGTCGGCGGTGTGACCCGGCGTGTGGACCGAGGTCCACTCCCGGTCGCCCAGCATGACGGCCTGGCCATCGACGACACGGGTCGATGGCTTGGGTGGTTGCCATACCTTGCTAAGCAGGAGAGGAAGAATTCTCCACTTGAAGCGGGACTTCCACTCGTTGTCGGGCGGAGGGCCGCCCCAGGGAACCGGACGGTCCCACGGCGATTCTCGATGACGGTTGGTCATCTTCATCAGCTGCTTTTCGATAGCGTTGACTTGGATCTCGTAGTCGGCCTCTACCGCCACCTCTCGGATGAAGTCGTCTTCCTCATGGGGGTCCCAGTAGGTCTTGAAATTCTCGTGGGTGATGATTTCGGCGCCCGTGAGATCGCGAATGCGCTGCGCGGCCCCGTAGTGATCGGGGTGGGAGTGGGTGACGACAACGGTATGGACCCGGCTGAGTGGAAGTCCGGCCGACTTCAACTGGCTGTTCAGCACCTGCCAGGAGCGAAGCGATGGCACACCGGGATCAACCAGGGCCAGGCCTTCTCTGTCCTCGATGGCGTAACAGTTGACATGGCCCAGACCGGGCATGTTCATCGGTAGCTGAAGACGAAGGACCCCCGGCGCGACTTCGGTGACCTCTTTTTCTGGCGGGCGACGTTCTTCCCGCATCGACATGACGTCGCTGTTGCCGGTTCGATTCTTGATGAACGGCGGCATTTTCTCCGAGATAGGTGCCATCGGGGTGAGATGTTACGTCTTTCTAACCGTTCTCAGCGAAACCGCAGGTGGACCGAAGGTCTCGCCCTCCGAGATCACGGGCGGTAGCCGATGGAGCGGGGCCCCAGATTATTGGGGTCGGACACCACTCGGTAGGCGTCGTCGATCCATTCACAAATGTGCCGGCGGGTGTCGCGGGGATCAATCATCTCTTCCATCTGGAACTTGGACAGAGGGCCGACCGGGCCACGGGCAGTCTCGATCCTGGCGTTGAGCTCGGCTCGAAGAGCGGCCGGATCTTCGGCTTCAGCCAGCTGACGCTTGTAGGCCGCCTCGATGCCACCTTCGGGCGGGATACCACCGACATCGGCGGCCGGCCATACGACCCGAACATTCGGCTGCGAGCGAGGCGTTGCGTAGTTGTTGCCGGCGACGCCGAAGCTACGGCGCATGAGCACGGTGAAGATGGGCACTTTGGTCTGGGCAAAGGCCACCATCCAGGTGGCACCTTTGCGAATGGTCCCAGCCAGTTCGTGTTCGATACCTACGGTGAAGCCTGGATTGTCGACCAGGTTGAGAACCGGGATGTTGAAGAGGTCGCAAAGGTCGAGGTGCCTGGTCAGTTTGTCGCAACCGTCAGCGGTCAGGGCTCCACCGTTGACATGGCGGCTATCGGAAGCGATGACGCCAACCGGATGTCCCTGAAAACGGACGAACCCGGTGATCTGATCGGTCCCCCAGAGTGGTCCGATCTCAAAGAACGAGCCGGTATCGGCCATAAGCTCGATTGCTCGCCGCATGTCGAAGGTGGTGGTGCGATGCCGGGGAATGATGGTGAACAGATCGTCTTCTCTCCGGTCGGCGGGGTCGGAGCACTCGATGACCGGTGGCGCCTCATTGACCGACGACGGCAGGTAGGACAGGAAGCGTCGTGTCATGTCGGCCGCCTCCTCCTCGTTCTCGGCCAGATTGTCGACCGAGCCGTTCCGACAGTGAATATGCCAGCCGCCAAGATCTTCCTTGGTGACGTCGTAGCCGACGGCGTGGCTGACGACGGGCGGTCCGGCAACGAAGAGTTGCGAAACGTCACGGACCATCACCGAGAAGTGACCAAGCACCGCCTTGGCCGCACCGAGACCGACAACGCTTCCCAACAGCATGTTCACCACCGGGACAGTGCCCAGTTGTCGGGCATACATGGTGCTGCCGAGATGGCCGGGCAGAAAGGAACCACCACCGCCGGCGACTCGGGGTCGGCCGGCCTTGATGGCTCCCGTACTTTCTTTGGCGCTGCTATCGCCACCCTTTTTCTGTTCGGGAACCATGGAGGCAACACTGCCGCCGCCCGATGAGCCGTCCAGAAGCCTCACCGAAGGAATTCCCAACTCCATCGAGAGTCGGTCGAGATAGAGGCTCTTGGCTCCGATGGCACCATCGGAGTGGCCGCCCCGGGACGTAAAGTCGTCGGCGCAGAGAACCAGGGGCCGGTCGTGAATCTTGCCCTTGCCGCCCACCGAGTTGGCCGGGGTGAAGGCGGCCACCTCGCCGTATTCGTCGTAGGACGCAAAACCAGCAAGGCTGCCGACCTCACGGAACGAGCCGTCGTCGAGCAGGAGATCGATTCGTTCCCGGCAGGTGAGCTTGTTGCGGGAACGTTGGCGAACAACGCCGGGATCTTCAGAGCCGGGAGCCAGTCGCTCATGGGCCAGCGCTTCAAGGGCGGCTACTTCGTCAAGGACCGGTTGCCATGAGTTCTCCCGTTCCAGGGCAACGCCGGCTGAGGTGTCGCCACTGGGGTTGATGACAGCCACGATCTGATCGGCGCTGACCGGGTCGCCGGGTTCGAGAACCTGGAGAGCACTGATTTCTCCACTACAGGGGGCGGAGATCACCGTCTCCATTTTCATGGCGCTTACAACGGCGAGAGCATCGCCGGCCGCCACAGTGTCGCCGACGCTGGCACTCACCGACACCACCGTGCTGGGCATGGGGCACATGACTGCCTGCTGGTCACTGGGCACCGAGAGGGCGGCGGCAGTCGACTCCTGGGGAAGTGGGGCGTACACCCCGACTCCGTCCGTCGCAGGAGCAATCGCTCCGGCCTGCTCGGTCAAAAAGCCAACGGCGACCGGTTGCGGTGTTAACCCATTGGCCGTCGGGAGCGATTCGAGAAGGGTGGTGCGGGCGTTGCCGCTACGGAGTTCGCCGGTGCTCAGAATTTGTTGAAGCTGACCCACATTGGTTCCAACCCCCTCCAGGTGGAACTCGGCGAGCGCTCGGAGCGTGCGATCGGCCGCGGCCTCGATGGTGGCGCCGGAGCCGATGATCTTGGCCAGTAGGGGGTCGTACTGAGGCGGCGGGTTGTATCCGACATAGCCGTGGGCATCGACTCGCACACCGGGCCCAGAAGGCTCCTTGTAGCCGGCGATGGTGCCGGGGGCGGTGACAACCACTCGGGCCTGAATGGCGACACCCCGGGGCGACGGCACGGCGGCCTGGTCGGCCAGACCCAGTTGGGCCAACGTTTCGCCGGAGGCGATCCTCAGCTGGGCCTCGACCAGATCCACG
>CALHBU010000424.1 GCA_937930655.1 uncultured Acidimicrobiales bacterium
CGCCAGCGCGCCGACCTCGACGACTCCCAACCCGGTCAGCAACGGGGCAAACATGTCCAGATAGCGGCCGTAGAAGAACTGGTCGATTCGCGGCGTATCGGAGATGGAGATAAAGCCGCCGACCAGCCAACTGCCGAGCAACGCCAGCAGGATGAACGTCATCGCGGGCCAACGTCGGTCTATCGAGTTGGCCGGCGAAGCTGTTGGTTCTTTGTCGCTCAACAAGCCTCGCCTCGACGACGATCTGAGAGAGAACAAATCGGGGGAGGACAAATCGAACGACGACCGGAACAAGAGCACGATCCCGAAACCCGCTAGTCCGGCGGAGCCGAGCAACTGATACCAGAGCGTTCCGGCCAACCCCGCTAGCCATTGGCCGGGTGACGCGATAATCGACTCACCGAGACCACCAGCGGTCTGCACCAACGAACCGTCGGTGTAGATGGCGGACCGCAACATACCGTTGACAAAGCGGACAGCGACCACAGCGGTGAGCTCAGCGCTTAGGCCAACGACAACCCATGGCCACCGCACCCTGCCAGCGATGCCGCCGGCAACCAAGACCATGGCGACCGCAAGAGCGGGAACGATGGCCCGAGGATGCATGGCGTAGGACGAGGCGGCCACGACACCGACGACGGCGGCCCGGGCCGCCGTCGGCTTGGCGAAGAGCCACGGAAGGCTGGCGGCCATGAGGGTGATGATGAACACCAGTGCCGTCTCAGCCCACACGATGCTGGTGTTCACCAGAAGCGAGGGCGTGAGGCCAAAGCCCAAAGCGGCGAGCGCGGCGAGCCGAGGCTCGATCAGGAGATGACGCAGCAAAAGCACTCGATGAAAGATCAGAGTTGCTGCGGCGGCCAATCCGGCGTTGAACAGCGTCGCAGCTCGGTAGAAGGGTCCGGGCTCGTCCACCAAAGTAACCAGGGGCGACAACATCAGCCCGTAGCCAAAATGGTAGAACGCAGACAGCATCTGGACATCGGGCTGCCCGGGAGCGAAATAGCGGGCCGCGGCGATGTATCCCAGTTCGTCGGCGTAGACCACCGGGCCCGCCACCTCTCGAACCATGAGCAGTTGAGCGGCCAGGACGATCGTTCCCACCAGCCAGGGGAACACACGACTAGAGGATGGTGGCTGGCTCACGCCAGATGTGGCATGCACAAACCTTCGAGATCAGTGATCTCGATTCGGTCGCGGTTGGCGTACGTCACTTCATTGGCCGGATCGATCGGAAGCTTGTACTCCCGAAACTCCATGTCGAGGGCATCGAAGGTGAGCAGTCGGCCACGAAGCGAATCGCCGATCCCCAAAAGCAGTTTCACTGCCTCGAGGGCCTGGATGGAGCCGATGATGCCGGGCAGCACCCCGAGAACTCCGGCCTCGGCACAGTTCGGTGCAAGCTCTGGTGGTGGTGGTTTGGGTAGCAGATCGCGATAGGTGGGTCCGTCCAACGGGTCGAAGACGCTGATCTGCCCCTCAAACCGAAAGATCGAGCCGTGCACCACCGGAATTCCGAGTTTTACCGACGCGTCGTTGAGCAGGTAGCGGCTGGGGAAGTTGTCGGCCCCGTCTATGACAACGTCGTAGCCGTCGAGAATCTCGAGCACATTAGAAGCATCGAGCCGCACCGGGTGGGTCTCGACGTTCACGTCAGTATTCAGCGCACGGACGGTGTCACGGGCCGAGTCGACCTTACGGTCGCCGACTCGATCGAGGCGATGAATCACCTGACGTTGCAGGTTTGACTGGTCGACGACGTCCATGTCGACGATACCGATGGTGCCAACCCCGGCGGCCGCCAGGTAAAGAGCGGCGGGCGAGCCAAGGCCTCCTGCCCCCAGGAGCAGCACTCGGGAGCTAAGGAGCTTGAGCTGACCCTTCTCCCCTACTTCGGGCAGCATCACATGTCGGCTGTATCTGTTGCGCTGCTCGTTGTCGAGGACGGCTGGAACCTCGAACGGCCGACCTTCGTCCTTCCATTTGTTGAATCCACCGTCCATGGACACAACGTCGGTGTAGCCAAGCTCTCCAAGAGTGCGGGCCGCCATGGCCGAGCGGGTGCCGCCCGCGCAAAGCACGACGACTTTGCTGGTCTTGTCCGGCACCCGTTGTTCGATCTGGGCCTCGAGGTTGCCCCGGACGACTACTACCGAGTCGGGGATGATGCCCTGCGCTGTTTCGTCCGGTTCCCGAACGTCGACCATGACAGCACCGGCTCGTTGCATGTCGGCCGCGGTTGCGGGGTCGATCTCGACGATCGATGCCTTGGTCGCGGCCAAGAACTCCCGGAACGATGTCATCAGCCAAGCATACGAGGCAGAACCTCGCTGATGGATCCTCGGACCAAGACGTCGGCCATGTCGTCCATGTCGGTCGGTGAACCGTTGACGATGATGACCTTGGCCCCGTGATTCTTCGCTACCGGCACGACGTGTGCAACCGGGAAGACGGCCAGCGTGGTGCCAACAGCCAGCATCAGATCGCAGGTCTGCGCCGCGGCCTCGGCCCGCTTGAGATCCTCGGCCACAAGATTCTGGCCGAAGCTGATGGTTGACGACTTCAGGATTCCGTCGCATTCGGGGCATGACGGGTCTTCCTCGCCAAGCCGAACCCGGTCGAGGGCCACCTGCATTGGGTCTCGATAGTCGCAGCTGAGACACACCACTTCTCTCACCGAGCCGTGGACCTCGACAATTTTGTCGGCGTTCGAACCAGCGTCGTGATGAAGTCCATCAATGTTCTGGGTGATCAGCAGGTGCAGTTTTCGCTGTTGTTCCAGATTGAGCAGTGCGAAATGCCCTGGGTTGGGCTCGGCCCCCCAGACCGGTGAATCCAAACGGTTGCGCCACGAGGCGACCCGCACATCGGGGTCGGCCACGTAGTTCTGCAGTGTGGACTGCTTTTCGGCGCCAGGATTCTTGGTCCACACCCCCTGCGGGCCCCGAAAGTCGGGGATACGGGAATCGGTCGAGATACCGGCCCCGGTGAGGACTGCGACCCGTTCGGCCTGCTGGATCAGGGCTCGGGCGGCTTCAACAACGGCATCGTCGATCTCTAGATCTTCGTGATTCTCCGGCTCGTTGCTCACACCAGTCCTCGCTTGGCCAACTGGCGGCGAATTGGTCGCCACACCTTTCGGGCGCTCTGACGTGGTCCGGCCGGCACGCGGTTGGCTACCGATGACATCACTCGGTCAACGCTCGATGCGTCATCGGGAACCACCCGAATGGTGCCGCCCGGTTGATCGTGATCGCAGAGACGCATGAACGGCAGAGGGCCGGGTTCGAATCGGCCTGGGTCAACGACTTTTTCCGCCACACAGTCGAACATCCACTCGTCCTTGCGGACCATCTCGACAACCTGCAGTCCGACCTGATGCAGGGAATGGCGAAGGGTGAGTTCGGTGAAGCCGGCGTGGTGATAGTCGCCGGTGTAGGCCTGGGTCCCGTACAAATTCTGGATGAGCTTGCGTTGCTCGTCGACCGTGTCGAGATCGGCCATCACTCTGGCCACACCGATGATGTCGGGGACCCGCAAGACGAGGCGGCCACCGACCGCAAGCAACCGAGACCACTCGGTCAGGGCCGGATCGACCTCTTCCCGTTCGAGATGCTCCAGCACATCCTGGGCGACGATGTCGGTGTATCGGCCCGACGGCAGGACCGAAAGGTCCCGCGCATCGGCGACAAGGTCAGGCTCGTGAAAGTCCTGGAAGTCGACGTTGAGGTAGCCCGGCCGCTTATCCCACCCACACCCAATATTGAGCTTGGGCGGATGGGCTAGCGGATCGAATACAGCGGTTGGGGGAGCCTCGCTCACAGGCAGTGAGCCTAGTGCTGCTCAGTAGGCTCCGTCGCTCTTCAGGACGGCAGGGACCGTGCGAGCCAGGATGATGAGGTCGATGACTAGCGACCAGTTGTCGACGTAGTAAAGGTCAAGACGGGTGTACTCCTCGAAACTGGCCGAGCTTCGACCCGAGACCTGCCACATTCCGGTGATTCCTGGGCGGACACGAAGTCGACCGTAGAGATCAGCATCCCAGCCCTTCATCTCCTCGTAGAGCGCGGGGCGAGGACCGACCAGGCTCATCTCGCCGAGGACCACGTTCCAGAGTTGGGGCAGCTCGTCCAACGACGACTTGCGGAGAAAGCGCCCAACGCTGGTGATCCGAGGATCGTCCTTCATCTTGAAGAGAGGGCCGTTGTCGGCCAGCGCCTCGGGTCGGAGCTCGGCCTGGATTTCTTCTGCGTTGCTGACCATTGTGCGGAACTTCAGTAACTCGAAGGGGTTGCCGTTTTGACCGACTCTTGTCTGGCGGAAGATAACTGGTCCATCAGAGGTGAGCTTGATGATGACTCCCAGTACCAGTGCCAGGGGGGCCAACGCCATCAAACCGACCAGCGCCAGCACCAAGTCGAAGGTCCGCTTGGCTGCAACCCGCCAACCGGTACGGCGAACCGGTTCGACATACACGACTGGGTAGCGACCAAGAGGTCGTACGGTCAGCCGGTTGGGGTCAATGTCGTTCAATGTTGAGCTCAACTCAACGTGCAGTCCGGATTCGATCAGGTCACGAATCAAACGGTTGCTGGCGGTCGTTTCGATGGCCGTGGTGGCGATCATGACGCTGGCTGCTTCGTACTGGCGTGCTTGGGCCAGGACTTCGGTGGTGAGCTCCTGGTCCTCTCGGAACTTGAGCGGGTCAACCATGGCGACCACGTCGTAGCCGAGGCCTTTCTCGCTGTTGAACATGGTGACGAGTTGTTCGCTCTCGTCGTTGCATCCGACCATGAGCACTTTGCGCTGAAGGGCTCCTGATCGGCGGAGTCGGCTATACCGCTGACGAATGGACTCGCGTGCGGCCGAGAGGCCGACAAAGCCCAGCCCACCGGACAACAGCAACCACTGTCTCCCGATGTCGAGGCGAAAAAGGAAGGCTACAACGGCCACCGAGGCCATGGACAAGACCGCAGCTTGGGAGACTCGGCGAACCTCGTCGCTCCGACGGGTGATGAATCGGGCGGTATAGAGACGACCCCGAGCGAGGAACAGCCACCAAGCCGCCAACATGACCATGATCGTGGTGCCGTCATCGGGACCGGCGGGTACCAAAATGGCGGCAGCGGCAGATCCGAGGAAGACCATCATGAGGTCGACCGACAGGAGCATTCCTTTGGATCGCCAACCTCGCGGCGCGCCAAAAGAACGTTCAATCAACGCTCTTGGTGCCGATACTTCCTGAGCAACTGCCACAGCCAGCGGAGTCCTTTCGCCCTCTCCACTTCAATGATCGGCTACTTCTGCTGTGTGCTTGAGAAGTAGACGTACTCAGGCTGGCTATGGCTGGCTGGGTCGCTCGCCCTGCCGGTACAGAGCGGTTATCCCCAATTCGCGACTAAATCAGCGAGAACCCGGACACCGAAACCGGTTCCACCCTTCGCAACGACTCCATCGTCGGTGTCAGCCATGGCCGACAGACCGAGGTCGATGTGGGCCCACGCCTGGCCCTCTGACACGAACTCTTTGAGGAAGAGTCCGGCAGTGAGCGCACCGCCGTACGGACCGGCGCCGATGTTCTTGACATCAGCGATCGGTGAATCGAGTTGTGACCGGTACTCGGTGGGCAGCGGCAGCCGCCAGAGCTTCTCGCCAGTTTGTTCGGCTGATGCTTCGATGGCCGACATGAGCTCGTCGGATGTGCCCATGAGTCCGGCGTAGGCACTTCCGAGGGCCGCTGACACGGCGCCGGTCAGGGTGGCGATGTCGATGATGGCATCGTGCTTCTTCTCCGAGGCATACGAAAGTGCATCGGCCAGTACCAGCCGACCCTCGGCGTCGGTGTTGAGCACTTCGACGGTTTTGCCGTTTCGGGCCGCGAACACATCCCCTGGTCGTTGGGCTTGGCCATTGATCATGTTGTCGGTGAGGGGGATGTAGGCGGTGGCGGCCGTCTTGGAGCCGAGCGCCGGAAGCAGCGTCATGGCACCAAGAACCGCGGCGCCCCCCGCCATGTCGATCTTCATGGTCATCATGCCGGCGCCACTCTTGATGGACAGGCCACCTGAATCGAAGGTGATTCCCTTGCCGACCAGGGCCACCGATCCTTTGGCCCGGCCTGAGGGTGTGTAGTCGATGACGAGGAACCGAGGCTTGTGGGTCGAGCCCTGGTTGACCGCCAGTAGGCCGCCAAACTTCTCCTTGGCTATGCGTTTCTCGTCCCATACAGCCAGTTTCAGACCGGCGGCAGAGCATGCCTTCTTGGCCTTTGCCGCAAACGCCACGGGAGTGAGGGAGCCCCCCGGCTCGTTGGTGAGGTCTCTAGCCAAGCTGACGGCCTCAACAGCTGCTTCCCCCCGGGTGAACGCGGCTTTGGTACCCGAGCCACGGGCAACAACGGTGACTCGGCGAAGGGTCTCTGCTGGCGGCTTCGATTTCTGATCGGTGTATGAATACGACCCCAGTCCGAGGCCGATGGCAACGGCCTCTACTGCATCGCCGGCGTCGACAGGCGAGGGCTCTTCGGCCAACGTGCATGCCGCAGCCTGATGCTTTGAGATCGAGCGGATATAGGCCGCAGCTGCTCGTCGGAGAACATCGGCGGTGAGGTCGGCTCGCTCCCCCAACCCGACCAGCACCGTGACTGGTTCGTCGGCTGGGCCCGGGAGGTGAAGGGTCTGTCCCAGCTTGCCTTCGAAACCGGACAACTCGGCGGCTCGGGCCCGGTCCGGATTAAGGGTCTCCATGTCGTCGGACGCAATTGGCAAATCGACGGCGGAGGCGGCGCGTGGGACAGATGAAGAAAAGGTCAGTCGAGGCATCGACTGATCCTAGATGCCGGGATGGCTAGGACCGGGCCCGGGGAAGATCCTGTTGCAGGGTGAGCGTCGGGGCGAAAAGATCGCCCTGCGATTCGATTCGGTCGAGAACGTCGGCAGTTTCGAATATTGGCGGCTCTCCGTCGGCGCCGAGAGCTACTTCCTCCCACGTGATCGGAGTGGAGACAGTGGGTCGGGGTCGGGCTCGCATCGAGTAGACGGCAATTGTTGTCTTGTGCCGGGAATTTTGCGACCAGTCGACAAAAACCTTGCCCGTTCGTTGCTTCTTGTTCATCTCGACCAGCACCTCCTTTGGCCGCTGCTTGGCCAGCAGTTGTCCCACCGCCAACGCAAAGCTCGATGCATGGTCGTGACTGTGCGGGGTGTTGAGCGGCACGTAGACCTGCAGCCCCTTCGAGCCCGACGTCTTGGGGAAGCTCTCGAGCCCGACCGACTGAAGCACCTCGTTGAGGTCGAGTGCCACTGAGCAGCACTCGATGATGGTGGCCGGAGGGCCCGGGTCGAGATCGAACACCAGCATCGTGGGGGATTCCAAGTCATGGCAGCGGGCCATCGGAGCGTGGAGTTCAAGTGCGGCCAGATTCGCCGTCCAGGCCAACGCGGCCGGCTCGGTCAACCGGCAGTAGTTGATGGCACCGCCTCGGTCTCCGGGCCCCAGAGCAGTCGAGACCCAATCCGGTCGTGGTTCTCCGTTCGGCCAATCCCGATGTTGCCACCATCGTCGATGCCGATGCCGAT
>CALHBU010000425.1 GCA_937930655.1 uncultured Acidimicrobiales bacterium
CCGGTGTAGTCGGTGTGTTCACCGATGAGGTTCACTCGGCCAGGAGCGAACGCAGTAACAATCGATTCGTCTGATTCCTGGTTCGTCACGTTGACCATCGCCTAGGCGAAGAACTCCTTGGCTGTCTGCCACATCTCATCGCTGACCGGCTTGAGGTCGGCGATTGCCTCGGCCAAAGGAACCCGAACAATTTGATTGGCTTGTAGAGCCACCATCTCGCCAAAGGCCCTGTCGTGGACGGCATCGATAGCCGCAATGCCAAAACGAGAAGACAGCACCCGATCGAAGGCGGTGGGGCTGCCGCCACGCTGCACATGGCCAAGGATGGTGACCCTGGTTTCGTAGCCGGTTCGAACCTCGATCTCGGCCGCCACTCGGTTGGCGATGCCGCCCAGCCGGATGTGACCGAACTGGTCGTACTCGTCGGCCGCTATTTCCAGGGTTCCCTCCAGTGGCTTGGCCCCCTCAGCGACGACCACGATGGAGGCATAGCGACCTTTTTCGTGGCGACGGCTGAGCGAATCGCACACCTCGCCGATATCAAACGGTTCTTCCGGGATCAGCGTGACCGTTGCACCTCCGGCAAGACCAGCCCACGTTGCTATGTGCCCGACGTGTCGGCCCATCACCTCGACGACCATGACCCGATTGTGGCTCTCGGCAGTGGTGTGCAGACGATCTATGGCATCGGTGGCGATGCTCACCGCAGTATCGAAACCAAAGGTCCGCTCGGTGGCACCAATGTCGTTGTCGATCGTCTTTGGGACACCCACAACCGGAACACCGTCGCGGAAAAGCTCGTTGGCGCACGACAGGGTGCCTTCGCCACCAATGGCAACCAAGCCATCCAGTTTCTGGTCGGCAATGGTTTGGTGGACCTTGGCGACACCGTCATCGAACATGTAGGGCTGGACTCTGCTGGTCCCAAGGATGGTTCCACCCCGAGGAAGCGTGCCTCGCAGACTCTCGACGTCGAGAATCATGAAATCGTCTTCCATGACGCCGCGCCAACCATCTCGGTAGCCAAGAAGGTCGTCACCGAAGTGGCGTTCGCCCTTCCGTACTACCGCTCTGATTACTGCGTTGAGACCGGGGCAATCACCGCCACCGGTAAGGATGCCGACACGCATCGTTGGGACCTCCAAGGGCTTTCGCACAGCCTATGGTCACTGGCTACCGGTCTGATCGATCAGTGGGCCGGATCCGTCCCGTTGAAAGTGAGTTCACATCATGTCTGTCGTCGTCGCCCTCGATGCAGGAACTACCGGGGTTCGGGCACTTGCCGTCGGCGAGGACGGTTTGATCAAGGGATGGGCTTATCGGGAGTTCACTCAGTACTTCCCACAGCCCGGTTGGGTCGAACATGACGCAGAAGAGATCTGGACCTCGATGTGTGCCGTCCTGGCCGAGTTGGCACCAACGCTTACCGAGCCAGTTGCTGCCATCGGCATCACTGACCAGCGGGAAACGGTGGTGGCGTGGGATCGGCGTACCGGTGAACCTCGTCATCGGGCCATCGTCTGGCAGGACCGACGTACTGCTGACTACTGCGCCGAGTTGGAGGCGGACGGACATCTTCCGATGGTGCGAAACCGAACTGGTTTGGGGCTCGACCCGTACTTCTCCGGTTCCAAGATGCAGTGGCTTCTCAACCACGGCGGTGTCGAAGCCGACGAGCATTTGGCGTTCGGCACCATCGACACCTGGCTGATGTGGAAGCTCAGCGATGGAGAGATCTTTGCCACCGAGCCGTCGAACGCCAGCCGAACACTGCTGTTCGACATTCGCCATCTCAGCTGGTCAGAGGAGCTGTGTGCTCTGTTCGGGGTGCCCATGTCGTCTCTTCCCGAGGTCCGGCCCAGCAGCGGACGGTTTGGTGTGACCGCTGACTCAACCGCTCTCGGCGCCGGTGTACCCATCAGCGGCGTGGCCGGAGACCAACAGGCTGCGTTGTTCGGGCAGGCCTGCTTCGAGCCGGGCATGACGAAGAACACCTACGGAACCGGCAGCTTCCTGCTCATGAACGTCGGCTCCGACTGCCCAGAGCCGGTCGATGGGCTCCTGACCACCGTGGCCTGGACCCTCGGTGAACATCAGCCGGCGACCTACGCCTACGAGGGTTCAATCTTTGTGACCGGTGCGGCTATTCAATGGCTGCGGGACGGGCTTGGCATTATCTCCGAAGCCGCCGAGATTGGCCCTCTGGCCGCCAGCGTCGACGACACCGGCGATGTCTTTGTCGTCCCCGCCTTTGCCGGCCTGGGCAGCCCCTGGTGGGACCCCTATGCCCGGGGCACCATCGTGGGCATCACTCGTGGGACCGGTCGGGCTGAGCTGGCCAGAGCGGTCGTGGAGTCCATGGCCTACCAGGTTCGGGGCGTTGTCGACGCCATGAGCGCGGCATCAGGCCAACCGCTGGCCGAGCTCCGAGTCGACGGTGGCGCCTCGGTCATGGACCTTCTTCTGACCCTCCAGGCCGACCAGCTCGGGGTGCCGGTGACCCGACCGGTGATGCAAGAGACCACCGCCCTTGGAGCCGCCTACTTGGCTGGTCTGGCTGAAGGGGTTTGGGAATCCCTCGACGATGTCACCAACGCTTGGGCGGCCGATGTGTGTGTAGAGCCGGGCACCGATCGGGCCGAGCCTGACCGGCTCTATGGGCGCTGGCTCAAGGCAGTCGAACGATCGAAGGGGTGGGCCGACTAGAGGTCGGTGAGCACTCGACGCAGGTTCCGGATGGCCTGCTGGGTGCGTTGCTCGTTCTCGATCAGGGCGAACCTCACGTTGCCCTCGCCGCCCGGACCAAACCCCTCGCCCGGCGAGGTGGCCACCCCGGCCTCGTTTACCAGCCTCGACGCGAACTCCACTGAGCCCAGGTGTCGGTAGGCCTCAGGAATGGGGGCCCAGACGAACATGGTTCCCCGAGGCGGCTCGACGTCCCAGCCGATTCTGTTGAGGCCATCGCAAAGAACATCCCGTCGGTTCTGGTAGATGTCCCGCGCCAGTTTGGGGTGCTCGCCGGCTTCGTTGAGGGTGACTGTGGCGGCGATCTGAATTGGCTGGAAGGTGCCGTAGTCGAGGTAGCTCTTGAGCTTGGCCAGTGCGCCGACAACCTCGGAGTTGCCGACCAGGAAAGCCACCCGCCAGCCCGACATCGAGAACGACTTGGTCATCGAGTACAGCTCGACGCAGCAGTCCTTGGCCCCTTCGACCTGGAGGATCGACGGTGGTTCATAGCCGTCGAAGCCAAGATCGGCGTAGGCATTGTCGTGGACCACAATGAGATCTCGCCTCTTGGCGAACTCGACGACCCGCTCGAAGAAGTCCAGATCGACGCACACGGTCGTGGGGTTGTGGGGAAAGGAGATCACGAGGGTTCGTGGTTTGGGCCAGGAGTATTCCCACGCCCGCTCCAGGTTGGCGATGAACTCGTCGCCCTCGGCCAGGGGCACCTCGCGAATGGCCGCACCAGCGAAGATGGGACCCCAGATGTGTATGGGGTATGACGGAGCGGGCACGAGGCATGCATCACCGGGTTGGAGCAGTACCCACATGAGATGGGTGAAGCCCTCTTTGGCGCCAATGACGTTAAGCACTTCGGTGCCAGGGTCGAGATTGACCCCAAAGCGTCGTTCGTACAGATTGGCGGCAGCCTCTCGCAGCTTCGGGATGCCCTTGCTGGCGGAGTAGCGATGGTTGCGGGTGTTCTCGACCGCTTCCTTGAGCTTGTCGACCGCTATCTCAGGTGAGGGCAGGTCCGGGTTGCCGAATCCGAAGTCGATGACGTCCACCCCTTGGCGGCGGGCGTCGAGCTTGAGTTCGTTGATGACACCGAGCACGTACGGCGGCAGGTGGCCGATCCGTCGGAATTCCATCCGGAGAATCTACTCCACCGATGGAGACACCAGGCCATGGGCGTTGAGGGCTGCTCCGAGCGCTCCGGCCTCGGCTCCAAATCGGGCCGCCACCACCGGCACCATCGGCCGGTACGCCCCACCGACGGTGGCTGCCATGACTCCGTCCTGGACGACGTTCAGGAAGTCGTCGGCTAGTTCACTTAGACCTCCGCCTAAAACCACGATCTCGGGGTCCAGAATGCTGATGAGCGACCCGAGACCACGGATCACCCAGGTCGAGAATCGAGACAGCATGTCTGCTGCCTCAGTGTCTCCTTCGGCTAACGCGACCGAAACATGTTCGCCTCGTACATGGGCTGCCTCGCCACCGGCCAGCTCGAGCACACGGCGGCCGCCTCCCTCGCCGATGAGGCTCCGGGCAATGTTGGCCAAACCGGTGCCCGAAGCCAATGATTCCCAGCAACCGACCTGCCCACAGGGACAGGAGAACTGGTCGGCATTCACCAGCATGTGTCCCGGTTCACCAGCAAACCCGTTGGCACCCTTGACCAGTTGGCCTCCGACAACGAATGCTCCGCCAACCCCGGTGCCGAGGGTGGCGATGATTGCGTCATCGGCATGACGGGCGGCGCCATGAAGATGCTCGGCTACCGCGGTGTTGTAACCGTCGTTCTCCACGGCAACCGGGAGGCCGAACCGGGCGGTGAGCTCCGGGCCGACTTCGAAGTCGAGGATGCCGGGAACGTTCGGCCCGTAGCGGAGAACCCCAGAGCGGTCGACCAGGCCAGGAAGACCAACGCCGATGGCGGTTGCCTCCCGCTCGGCCAAGAGTTCTGCAACGACGTCGCCCATGGCTTGGGCCATGGCTGGACCCGTGCTCTTTGGCGTGGCGATCTGGGTGCTGGCGAGAACGGCTCCATCGACGGGGTTGGCCGCAACACCGAGGATCTTGGTTCCACCGACGTCGATGCCGATGCACGGACTATCGCTGCTCGTTGGGGAAAGGTCGGCCACAACGGGCGAGGCTAGTCGGGCCGGTCGAGGTGGCTGGTCAGTCAGCTAGCTGGTGAGCCTCTTCGGGCGCAGCCGGTTGACTCAGCATCGCCCGTCGCAGACCGGCACCGGAAGCCCAGGCAGCAGCGGTGTCTCGTCCGGTCACCAGGATTAGCTGGTGACGCTGAGCGACAGACTCGAGCTGATCGAGCAACTCGACGAGCTCGTGCTCGCCGAGGTCGATGAACCCGCCTTCGAGTACAACGGGGACTGAACCCTCGTTTTCACGGCCGAGCTTCTCGATAAGTGGGACGATGTTCGAAATCGCTCCCTCAGCCGAGACATTCTCGCCATTCTCGACTCGAACCAGCAGAGCCTCCAGCTCTCGGACGGCATCGGCTGACTCGGCGGCCTTGGCCTCGAGCTGGTCGATGCGAGCCATTGCTCGGGCGTGGCGGTCCAGCTCGGACTCCGACTTCAGCAGGTCGGAGAGGAGTTTTTCCTCGTCGATGACCGGACCACTATCAAGCTGTGCTTCTTGATGATCGACCCAGTTGGTCACTGCTTGAGGTATCTGGCCTGGTTCGATGCCGTCGGGAAACGGCACCTCCTCATCGGTGGCAAGGGAGTAGAGCGAGCCAAGCCCATCGAAGTAGTCGGGGTTGTCGGACTCGACGACGAGCTTGGACAACGCAGTACCGAGATCGGACGGAAGCATCGGGCCAAGATGCTCACGAGCCTTGGCCTTCACCCCGTCGAACTCGTCGCTCAGCGCAACCGCGGTTGGATCGGTTTCTAGCCCGGCTCGGGCTTGCTCCAACTCGGCCTGGGCTGCATCGACCCGTTGTTTCGCCAGAGCCAGTTCTTCCATTTTCTCCTGCGATGGGGTCGGGTTGAGGCGGTACATGGCGTATCCGGTGTAGGTGGTCATGCCCACCTTCCCCAGCAGAACATTCATCTCGGACTGCTCCTCATCGCTGAGGGTCTTGGCGTTCCGACCGCGGCGGTCAAGACCGGATTCGGCCAACTGCTCAAGTCGTGTCTCGTCTTCCCGACTCAGGACGACCGGCTTGGCACTGTCCTGGGCATCAGCCAATTCCTGCTGTGCCCGACCAAGCGAGGCATCGGCTCGAGTAATGGTCTGGGTCAGCTCGTCGATGCGAGGCTGAGCGGCATCGCGAGAAACCACGTAGTCATCCCATGCGCCGATCAGGTCAGCCACCTCATCGGGGATCTCCCGGAGGAGCGGAGGAATCTCGGCCAGTTCAGCCAAAGCCGTCCGAAGTTTGTGGATGGTGATCTCGATCTCTGACTCGCCGCCGTTGACGAGGCGGTCAACGTCTTCTTGCAGGCGATGCACCTGTGCTGCGGCTGCCGGTTTGAGATCGGCCCGAATCTCCTCGACGTAGACCGCATCGATCTGAGATTGCCGTCGGATCTTCTCCAGCTCGACACTAAGTGCAGTTGGGTCGGCATCGGGACCAGCGGCAAAGGCGTCTACTCGCACGATCATGTCTTCGGTCGTCAGAGGGCCTACGGACGCTCCGATGCCGAGCTCAATCAGGTGACCGTCGTGCTCGACGAGGCCGTGAACACCGTCGCCAGAACCACACACCAACGAGCGAACCGCGCCCAGAAGTTCTTCAATCTGGGCTGGCGCATAGTCGTGCAACACCGAGACAAAGGGGTGAAGGTCAATAGTTCCGATTTCGCCACCGAAGTCAAGCCGAAGGATTCGCATAGCCGAGTCATCGACTGCATTCCGTCGTCACTCAAGGAAGAATTGCAAGATTTTTCGACGGTAGCGACGACGTGCCTCGTCGGTTGATCAGCAAGCCTGATCGGTCAGACCGACTCGACACGGTCCTTGAGCTGGTGCAACGCCGCTTTGACGATTTTGGTCTCGGCCCGTCGCTTCACGAAACCGGGCAGTGGAACCGCTAGTTCGAGATCGAGTTCGTAGGTGACGTCGGTGGCATCGGGTGCCTCGGCCGAGATGTCGAAGGTGTACGTGCCTTCCAGTCGGCGAGTGAGGTCGCCTTCGATCTGGCGCCAGCCAAAGGAGTGGGGCGCATCGCCATAGTCGTAGGCCAGGACATAGCGCGTGCGTCGGCCCATCGCCTCGGCCTGAAAGATGGCCTCGGTTGGCCGTCCATCGTGATCGGTCTGACGAATCTCGACCGACGTGATTGCCGGAACCCACGAAGGGTACGCGTCGAGGTCGATGGCAACCGCGAAACACTTGTCGGGAGGCGACGACACCAGTTCCCGTACCAGCGCATGTTCGGTGATCGGCAGAGGTTGCACCCGGCCGAGACTACTTCCCGGGGCAGCTGATCGGAAAGCGGGCGATCTCAGCTGGGTGACTTGTCAGCAAAACGGGCGAAGCGAGCGCCGTAGAAGGCGACGATGGCGAGGCCAAGCAACGGTGGCAGCACGGCGAACGCCAAGACGGTGAAGGGCCGCAGGCTGGCGCCGACCAGACCGATCACCGTTTGGGCGGCGACGCACCCGAGCAGAAGACGGCGGTGGGCACCCGGAACCACGTTGCCGCTGAGAAGGAATGCCCCGCCAAACCAGATTTCCTCGGTCCGGCTCCGCCCCGCCGTCAGCACGAAGGCCACGACGTAGAGGACGACGCCGGCGAGAAAGAGCCCGACGTTGAAGACTCCACTGAGCAGCCTCGCAACTTCAGCTGACGCGAAACCAGCACCGGTGGCGCCGAGGTGGATAGCGGTGACGACCACCCCCAAGCGGAGGACAAGTTCCGGCCTCATCGGTTTGTTGTACAGGAGTCGATGGCCAATTGGAGCCGATCGGCCGATGGTTGGTAGCCGAAGTCATCGAGTGCTCGTTGTCGTGACGCGGCTCCCATCGAGCGTCGTCGGTCTGGATCGGCCAACAGTTCCGCCATTGCATCGGCCAACTGCTGGGGATCGTCCGGGTTCTCCAGCACCAGGCCGGTCACGCCATCGACAACGGCTTCGTCGGCACCTCCGGACCGGCCGGCGATCTGGGGCACGCCGGTCGCCGCCGCTTCGAGAAACACGATGCCAAAGCCTTCCTGTTCCAGCCCGCCCCAACGCTGGCTGCATGGCATAACCATGAGGTCAGAGGCCTGATAGAGCTCGACCACCTCGTGGTCGTCGAGTCGACCGGGGAACCGAGCGTTGGCGCCGACGTTGTCGGACAGTCGTTGCAACCGGTCGGCTTCTCGCCCCGTGCCGCCAACAACCAAACGAACCGGGACGCCCCGCTTAGTCAATAGTCCGGTGGCTGCCACCAGCGTGTGCATCCCTTTGCGGGGTACCAGCCGGGTCACGCACGACACCAGGTAGTCGTGCGGCTCGACCTCCAATGAAGATCTCAACATGGCCCGGTCATGCTCTGCGGCGGGAACAAACCGCTCGGTATCGACCCCGGGGGGAACAACCACCGAGGGAAGCTGGCGGCCGACACACCGCTCGGCCTCAGTCAGCGCGTAGTGGCCGGCCGAGACCACAAGCGATGAGCTGGACAGCACCTTCTTGAGGAGCTGGCTGACACCCGGCACCCGGCTGGGAATGGTCACCTCGGCCCCGTGGAGGACAACGCCATAGGGTCGGTCGAGCATCGGCCCCACCAGACCGAGGGGCACGGCCGGGTCCAACAGGATGAGCTCGGCCGACAGCTCATCGGCCAGATGACGAATTCTCGCCGCCAGCCATGGATACGGCAGCAGCACCGGCTCGGGCGAACGCTCGACGCGGAACCGCTGGCTGGCATCGAACGAGACCGAACCCGCATGCGGTGTGCAGTAGACGGCTGCGAGCTCGGGGTCCAGCCGACGCCACAGCTCCCAGAGGTAGTTCTGGAT
>CALHBU010000426.1 GCA_937930655.1 uncultured Acidimicrobiales bacterium
CACGAGTTCTCCGGCGGCCAGCGTCAGCGCATCGCCATTGCCAAAGCTCTGGCCCTCGACGCCAAGATGCTGGTGCTGGACGAGGCAGTCTCCGCTCTCGATGTGTCCATCCGGGCCCATGTCATCACGCTGTTGAAGGACCTCCAGCAGGAGTTGGGTATTGCCTACCCCTACATCGGTCACGATCTGGCCACCGTTGCCTATCTGGCCGACCGGGTCATGGTCATGTACCTGGGCAAGCAGGTGGAGCTCGATGAGACGCTGACCTTGGTCGGCGATCCCAAGCATCCCTACACAGATGCTCTGTTCCAGGCTGCGCTTCCCGCTCACCCTGACGATCAGCAGGACACCTCAGGCCAGGCCACGGCCGAGGTTCCCAGCGCCCTGTCGCCGCCCGATGGTTGCCACTTCCACCCTCGGTGCCCCGAGGCCATGGACATCTGCAGCCAGGCCTACCCGCAGGCCGTGACCCTGAACACAGGCCGCTTGGTGGCCTGCCACCTCCACCCCGGCGACTAGCAGCCACCAACAACCCCCGCATCTGTGGTCTGAGAGTGCCTACAACGGCACCCTGCACCGACAGTTCCACGCCGAAGATGTCAGGAGTCGTGCCGTCCGGCTACTAGCGTCCGTGGTGATTATCATGCAACGTCACCTGTCCCTGCCCCGCACGCTGCTGGCCCTGGCAGCTTTGCTGTCCCCGCTTCTTTTTTTGGGGGCCACGCCGACCTCTGCCCAGGAGGAGCCTCAACAGGTGGTGATCTTCGTGATCGACCTTTCAGGCTCCATGAATGAGGCGTTCGGCGGTGGCCAGACCAAGCTCGATGTCGCCAAAGAGGCATTCGAGGAAGCCTTCGAACGAGTGAGCCCCGACGCCATGGTCGGCCTACGGGTCTACGGCGACCAGTTCGCGGCCACCTCGCCTGAGAATCGGGAGGAAAACTGCACCCAGGACTCCCAGTTGCTGGTGCCGATTGATCAGGTTGACCGCGACGGTTTGATCGACGTGGTCCGGGGCTTTACTGCCACTGGCGACACACCGATCGGTCTGGCGCTGCGGGAAGCCGATGGCGACATTCCTGATGGTTCTGTCGGCACCATCGTGCTGTTCTCCGATGGTCGTGATGAGTGCTTCGACGCCGATCTCGACGGTGACCCCGACGTTGGCCCCAGCTGGGGTGAAGATCCCTGCGAAGTTGCGGCCGACATCGCCGGAGACGGGGTCGACCTGAAGATCGAAAAGGTGGAGACGGTCGGCTTCGGTGCTGACTCGGCCGCCGAACTCGAACTGCGATGCATCGCCGACGTCTCGGGCGGTTCCTATACCGACATCAAAACGCCACAGGACGCCAAGGACCTGTTGCCGGCGCTTCTCGCCACCATCGGAAGCCCGCGAGTGGCTGAACGTCTTGGCGGACTCCCCATCGAGGGCACGCTGTCGCGTGATGGCGCCCCCAGCTTCACCCGGCTCGACGCAGGCTCTGGCGATGGCCGCTATGTCGACTCCATCGAGATGAACACCGAGAAGTGGTATCGCCTGGAGGAGTTCGGCCCCGATGGCGGCACCTTCACCGCCACCGTGTTTGGCCTTCCAGCTCAGGACGGGATCGAGCTGTCGCTGCGGGCCTATCTGCCCGAGACCGACCAGACCTTCTTCGAGAGTCGCATAGACCGTGACGCCGGTTTGCCTCGACGGCCAACGGCATCGGTTCGCTGTCCTGGGTGCTTCGTCTCGGGCGGGCCACATGACATCTACTGGATCGTGTCGTTGACCACCGACAATCCGGCCCTTGGCGGTGTGTATGACGTCGAGTTGCTTACCGAAGGCGCTGGCTTTGGTGGGCCAGATAGTAACTGTCGTGAGCCTCAGGAGTGCTGGTACGAGAGCGAGCTTGCTCTCAAACAGACCACGCTGGAGGGTCTGCAGACCACCTACGACGAGCTGGCGGTGGACAGTGCCGCCACCGATCTGCTCGACGAGCGAAGCCAGCTGACCGACGATGTCGCCACCGCCGAAGAGGCGCGGGATACCACGTCGTCCCAGCTGGCCGACCTGCAGGCTCAGGAGCTGGAGGGCCGCTCGGCTCCGAACAGCTTCACTCTGCCGGCCATCCTGGGTGCACTCGGTCTGGCCGGTTTGCTTGGATCGTTCCTGATCAAGAAGAAAGCGGCTGATCCATCACTGGCTATGGCTGGTACCGCAACGCCCGTGGCCCCTGATGCCGGGGGTGTCGCTGCTCCTGCCGAGCCCACGCCACCGGCAGCCCCCGCCCCGCCCGGTGCCCCGGCTGCACCGGTGGCCCCAGCAGCACCGGCGGCACCGGCAGCACCAGCTCCTCCTGGGCCGCAAGCGGCTGACACCGAGCCATCCGATACCGAACCGCCCGATGTGCCGGTGTCGCCGGAGGCTTCGGACTCGACTGATGCTCCGGCACCGGAAGCTGCGGCCGACCAGGTCTCGGCCAGTGGGATCGACCAAGGTTGGTACCCCGATCCGTCGGACCCGACGCAGTACCGCTGGTGGGATGGCACCGAATGGACAAGCCACACCCAGGAGATGGACAAGTGAGGGCCGCATTCGCACGGGCTGCAATCACCCGGCCCGCCGCCCTTCTGACCGCGCTGTTCACCCTTCTCGTGGTTCTGGTCGCACCGGGCTCGGTAGCTGAGGCCCAGGATCGGGTAGAGGTGGAGGGCACTGCCGACTTCCGCAACCCACCAACCCTTGGCCCCGGCGCCTACTCCGACCGGATGGTCTCGGGTGAGAGCATTTGGTACGGCGTTCTCTACACCAACAACGAAGACTTTCGGTTTGCCGTGTCGTTTGCCGAACCGGCCGCAGCCGCCGACTCCGACCTGACGCTGGAGATAGCCCTCATCGGCCCCACGTTGGGCCAGGCCGGCAGCGCCGACCCGGTCATCATCGGTTCGGCCTCCTATGACGGCGGCGAAACCAACCTCTGGTATCTAGAGGTGCGGTTGGAGTCCGACGGCGTGCTGGGTCTCGAGTACGAGATCCACATCGATGTCGAGGGTGTCGAAGAGAACAAGATCAACGACTGCACCGAAACACCGGAATGCACCCTCGATGTTGAGCTCGAAGGCGTGAACGCCGAGATCGTTGAGCTCGAGGAGGACATCGGCGAACTGGAGAATGCCGAGAGTCCCGATGTTGTGCAAGGCGACATCGACGAGCTCCGTGTTGATTTGCAGGATGCCGAGAACCAGGCGAGCACGCAGCGAGACGAGATAGCGCTGCTCTGTGCTCCCGAAACTGACTGCACCGAACTGCCAGAGCTCGACCCGGTTACTCCTGGCTGGGCGTTGGCCCTTGGAGGTCTGCTACTACTGGTGGGTCTTGGGGCCTTGGGGGCCAAACTCTTACGAAAGGGCTGACCATGATCAAGGTCATGACCTGGTTCAAACGCAAGCCGGGTATGGAGCTCGACGACTTCCGCCGTTACTGGCGCGAAGAGCATCCGAAGGCGGTGCTCCAGCTGCCTGGGTTGCGAAAGTACGTGCAGAACCACGTGGCCGACTCCCACTATCGGGGAGACACCGAGCCGATGGCCGATGGTGTGGCCGAGACCTGGTGGGACAGCTCCGATGTGTTCAAGACCCACAACGGCAGTGAGGCCCTAGCCAACCTGATGATCGACGAGGACCAGTTCCTCGATCCGGCCAACCGCGATCAACTGGTGGCCCAGGAGGTGGTGATCAACCCGCTTGGCATCCCGGTTGGTGGCCTGAAGCAGATCATCTTCATCAAACGCCGGCCCGACCTCTCCCTCGACCAGGCACTGGCCCACTGGCGGGACGTACACGGCCCCTTGGCCATTGCGGCCCCCGGTCTTGGCCGCTATGTCCAGAGTCACGGCCAGGCGTATCGCTATCGGGAAGGCAAGCCCGAGCCCACCTTCGACGGGGCGACCAGCGTGTGGTTCGCCGATGCCGACGCGGCCAAGACGGCCGGCAACTCGCAAGAGATGGCCAAGGTGGTCGAGGACCAGGCCGAGTTCATGGACGGCTCACCGGTGATCATGCTCAACGTCAACGAGCACCACATCATCTGACAGCTTCCTCTTCCCCGTCTCCCGCAACTGTCCTGTCGGCCGCAATTGTCAGCTGACAGTGCCGTTTTCGGCACTTTGAACCAGCAGATCCGACGGAAGCAGCGTCAGATCATTGGCGGTCACGATGCCGGCCTCGATGGAATGTTGAACCAGTCGGGAGCGGCGGTCGCTGGCCATCACCCCGGCCTGGCCCCGTAAGCCTGACACTCCGGCCTTGGTCAGTCGCTCGCAGACGTTGTCCAGCTTGCGGTTGAACCGGGTGATGGTCCAGCCGAGCCGGGCGGCGGCTGCCTTGTTGGCGGGGACGTCCACGTCGGGATCGCCCGTGAGCAGACTCGGCTCGGCCAACGAGACGATGAGCCTCCGCTGATCCACCGTCAGCGGGAGCTCAGCGAAACCGATGGTGGCGCAGTCATCGTCGCTTCCCTGGGCTATGTCGGCTGGTGGTGAGCTGCCGACCAGTCTGAGTTCGACCTCGTAGTTGCTGCGACCAGCCGAGAACTGCACTGCGGCATTGGGAAAGGTGAGCGCCATCTCCCGACCCGGAGCCAGCGATGCTTGCGACCGGCTCGTCATGTCCTTGATTGTGAGGGGAATTCGACTCCCGAGATTGCGGAGCCACCAGATGCCGTGTCGGCAGTCGACTTGTCCCAGTTGGCGATGAAGAAACGGGTTGTCGTCGACGACCAGGTCGGCGGCTCGGCCGAAGGTCAACACATCGCTTGGCTGGAGGTCCGTCTCCTCGCCACAAAAGCCGATGGTCATGGTGACCGGTGGTGTTTCATCCATGGGTGGGGTCCTTTCGAACCGGGGTCGTGAGCGACATTGGGGTGGCGGCGTGCTCGCCTTTTGCGAAGGTGAAGGAGCGACTGCCCAGATACAGCACGGCACCGTCCTCGATCTCCTGGGGGCTGTTGGCGAGGAGTTTGAAGGGTTCATCGTTGGGCGATCCGACGAGCACCGAACCGTTCCTTGATTCGCAATCCTCGACCCACACTTGTTCACCGGTCACACGGACTCTGAGGTGAGCTCGAGAGACGCGGTCGCCCGCCACGATGAGCGGATCGGACTTTGTGGCCTTTGCTTTCTCGACCGGGTTGCGACCCAAGACGACATCGTCGGTGAGGACATGTTTCTGCCCGTCGTCAAAGATGAGCTCGCCAACCGGTTCTGCCACCTGGGGTTCGGTGATAGGCGTGGGAAAGGCCCCCAGTACGTACTCGAGTAAATCGCTTTGCTCAGTCGTTCCCTCGGTCGGCTCGACCTCTAGTGGGGAGGCAGCCGCAGCTGGAGCTTGGCCCTCCGGGCGGGTCATTGTTACCGCAAACCCACCGGCGTTGACCACGCCAAGAACCACCTTGGTACGAGGATCCGGCGTTCCTTCGCCGGCGCTGACCGTGGCGGCAGTCGGCGCACCGTGCACGCTGTGCTCCACCCATGTCGTTGACGCGCCAGCCGACAACAGCGGAACCGACGGCAGGTCAGTCTGGAGCTCGACGCTCCCAAAGACCCGCAGCACGATGTCCGCCCCAGCCTGGACTGCGGCGAAGGGAGAGACGTCTAGCTCTGCTTCGATCGTGGCGACGGCCAAAGCATCCAACTCACTGCCCTCGTCCGCCGCTTCGAAAGCCTCCAGTAGTCGTTCGCTGTTCGTCTCCGGAGCGGGGAGGAACAACAGCGCACCCTGTCTCCGGGATAGCAGGCCCTCACCGGGCGATGTCTGCACGTTCATCTGGTAGGTCATTAGGCCACCGTCCTCTTGTTGGGATCTCGATTGCTGTTGGGCTCACTCGGGGGCTCGTTGGCCACCAATTGCAATACCAGCGCCGTTGCGTTGTCTCTGCCGCCGGCATCGTCGGCGAGTGAGACGATGCGGTTGGCTCCCGTTTCACAGTCGACGTTCGACAAAGCACCGACGATGTCCGCAGGCGCCACTTGGCGGTACACGCCGTCGGTAACCATGAGCAGCCGGTCCCCATGGAGGGGAACGACGGAGTTCACCGCGGGAACACAAAGGTCATCGATGCCTCCGACGTGTCTGGTCAACGCCTGGAGCACGCCCTTGGGGTGCCCCGATGCAGCCGGGTCGACGCCTGCTTTGATCAGCTCTTCTCCGACGGTGTGGTCGGTGGTCAGAAGCGACAGCCGTCCGGCACTGATGCGGTACACCCGAACGTCGCCGACGTTCGCCACCGATGCGACGCCATTGACGAGGCTCAGAGCAGCAATTGCTGTTCCGGCCCGTTCGAAACCCCGCCCTCTCGTTGCCGTCTTGACCTGATTGTTCAGGCGCTCGAGCGCCCCTGGCCAGTCACTGACACCCCTCGAAGCTGCTGTAGACAGCAGGCCAGTGACAGCAGTGCGGGCAGCCAGTTGCCCACCGGCGTATCCGCCCATCCCATCAGCGACAACGAAGAACTGCTCCGCCAGGTGACCCCACGCGTCCTCGTTCTGTCGTCGAACATGACCCCGGCTGGAGGCTACGCCCCAACCAGAGACCGAAGTCACGGGAGCCAACGCCTCCGCTCTGATTGAACTGATCAGAGCGTCGTCGAGTGTTGGCACCGTGTCTTCGTCATCGACATGGACAGGAGGCATCAAACGAACAGCGATCCAACGAGAAAGAGTGCGAAAACCACCGCGACGACGGTCAGGTTCAGAGTCCGGGCGGCCGTGTTGGCGGCAGGCGGAACGTTGCGGTCCACTGGCGGAGGCCGCCATCGGGCAGGTCTCTCGATCGTGGCAAGGAGCTCGGCTCCATCGATCGTGTCGTCTGCTCCGTCAGCTATGTCTGCTCCGTTGGCCACGTCTTCGCGCACGCCAGGCGAATCGGTCGGCGGGGAGAGTTCGCCGAGGAGGTCGATTCCATCAATGGTGACGTCGTCGTCGGGTTCGAACTGGTTCTGAGATTGAGGGGTGGTCATGAGATGTTCCTCGTAGAAGCCCGTTTCGCTGGCCGAAAACGGCGATCGGCTCGGAGCAGGGGTCGTGGATCGGTTTGAAGACAAAGCCGTTCCCAGCGGCTTCTGTCGACGGCCAGGACGGCAACCGTCCGGTCGGTACAGCCCCAGGCGTCCGCTGCTGATTGCTCAGAAACGCCGGCGGGATGAAAGATGGCACGGTCCATGTGGCGGGCCAGCGATTCGAGATCGTCCGCTGAGGTGTCGGGGACAGCGCCACTTCCGACAATGCTCGCAACAGTCTCGCTGGCGGTCGCCATCTTGTCGTTAGACACCCCGGCTTCGGAGCAGCGATCAAGTAGCTCATCCCAGGCTCCCGCCACCTGGCCAACGGCAGATTGCGCAGACCGTCTTGTCCGCCGTCGCTTCCTTTTCAACCCGGCGATCAGCAACCCGGTTGCGCCGAGGAGGAGCGTGGGAAGACCGAGAGCACTGCCCAAGACGACGACAGGTCGGGGGAGCTGCGAACCGTCTTGATTGGAAGTGGTTTCCTCTTCGTCTGGTTCATCGTCCTCCTGATCGGCCGCTGAGCGGGTAGAGGGTTGCGGCTCGGGAGGTGGCGGAGGCGGCGGTGGTGGATTGGGAACTGCGACATCGTTGACGGTGGTGCCAAGTTGCTCGTTCTGCGGTTCGCGAGTCCGGTCCGGTGTGACATCGAGGGGAACCCAACCGTGCTCGACGGTCTGGATTTCGATCCACGCCGTGATGTCCTGAGCGACGACTTTCGCTTCTCCGTCGATATAGCGGTCCTCGGGAATTACGTAGCCCACCACAACTCGGCTTGGGACCCCGCCAACTCGGGCGATGACTCCGGCAGCGGCGGCGTAGGTTTCGGCGTAGCCAACCAAGCGATCGGGTTCGGACAAGAAGTCATCGATTCGGGCAAGTGAGTGCCCCGGTCTCGATGCTCGACCGTGGTCGTAGAACCCGCTCTGGGTGAAGCTCTGCCGCAACGCAACAGCTCGCGACGTGCCGGCATCGACGCCCTCGAAGATGTCTCCGGCCACGTTCCGAACAGCCGGTGGTACCAAGTCAAGGATGGCGTCGTCGTCGTTGGAGACGGTTGTGGAAGTGAGAAACTGGTAGTCGGTCAGCTCCGGTCGTCGAAAGGCCGTTAGCCTGATCTGCTGGCCTTCAGAGAGACCGCCGACGGCGGCAACTGTGCCCGTGTCGCCGTTGAATCGAAGGTCGAGGCCAGCTTGTTCGGCGCTGGTTGGCCAGCCGGGTGACGGCACCCAGATACTTCCCAGCTCGCCGATCTCAATGTCGACGGTTACCGGGTCCGATGTGTCGATGTCGTCAGAGGGAGGGGGCAGGGCCGAGTCGACAGGCCGAAACTGGGCGAGGTCGGCGCGGGCCGAGTCGGCAACTGTCCAAACCACTCCGTCATAGTGGCCAAGAACCGCAAACTGCCACCGCGTGATTGGCTCATCAGCGGTGACGGTAAAGACAACGTCGTCGCTACGACCCTCCTTCAACGACGCCTTTAACGTAACCAACGGACTTGGGAGCTCGAGCGGATCCCACGGGCGGTCCTGGAACTGCCGCAGATCGAGTCGGTGGCTGCTCGACCCGTACGGCAGCTGAGGAGCGAGAACAGGGGCGATGACGGCGACAACGAGCATCAACGAAACGGCCCGGAGCTTTCGTTGTGAGTCAGTCGCCAGAAGTCCCAGGGCTATGGCGCCAATGGCGAAGGCCGCGCCCTGAGCGACAGCAATCGTCCGCTGCTCGACAGTGAGAAGAACGGTGACGACGAGACCGAGAACAGGCCCGACGAGCGGAGCAACAGGAGAGCTGGCTCGACGGGCGGTCATCAGCCCGATAGAGGTGGAAAACCAAGCGACAACGTACGGCAGCACCCGAAGTGAGGGTGTGAGATCAGCGGGAGGGGCGCTGGAGATGAGGTCAGCCCACCCATGAATTAGGCCGTCAGCGAACGACAGATAGCTGCCAGGGAGCGGTAGCCCGCCACTGGCGGGGCCTCCCAGTACCGCCAGCCCAAGCACCGAAGCGGCAACGGCCTCGCCCAACAGAAGCTCAGATCGCTCAGCCAGAACGAAAACCAAGGTGGCGCCCGCTACTCCAAGGGCGGCAGAGCTCAGAAATGCCCAACCGCTCAGTGCACCGCCGAAGCCGATGACCGACACGACCGCCAGCATGCAGACAATCGCGGTCTCATGAACTGACCGTTTTCCGACAAGGCTCCGGCGTGGCCTCCGCGTTTGCCGGTTGCTTTCGGAAGTGAGGCTGGTGGCGGACGCCACGGACCTGTCGTGGTCGGGGTGTTCGAGCTCTGCCCGTTCACGAGTGATCGTTGTCATCGGACCCCATCGCCGATCGCTTGCGTCCACTTCGAGACGAATTCGTCGAGCGATGACACATCGAGAACCGTCGCTCCGGGAAGACGAGTGGCTGGAGGCCGGTCCTCACGGTCCCAGACCCGAACAACAACGGTGGGTGTTGCTTTGGCTCGCCGCAACGCGGGGAGCAGTTGCTTGAACTCTTGGCCGCCAGTCACGACCACGAGAATCGAGGTGTCTGCGCCGTCCTGGATTGCCCCCTCGACCTGTTGTTCGAGTTCGCTGCTCCCGACGTTAGAAGCCAGCGTGAGGTGATCGAGCAGATCATCAGTGCTGACGGGCTGGTGGTGTCGTGCGCATGCGTTGTCCCCGATCCGAAGTGCGGCTGGGAACTGGCTTCTGAGCGAGCTCATGGCCAGGGAGCCGGCAATGGCCACCGCGATCTCGAAGGCTCGGTCGTCGTCGTTCGGTTCCGAGCCATAGACCGGCCGGTCATCGAGGAGCACGGTCAGAACGGGGAGACGAGTATCGACGTACTGGCGCACAACGAGAGCGCCCGTCCTGGCGCTGGAGAGCCAATGCACATGGCGGTGGTCATCGCCTGGCTCGTAGTCCCGTAGGGCATGGAATGACACGTCGCCGGCCGGCGACATCTCAGATGCCGGTCCCTCCAGATCTCGGGCAAAGCCGGACGGAAGTGGTGGCAGTGTCACGAGCTTGGGGTGAACCCACAGATGGTCGACGTCGGCCTGCCAGATCTCTCTTCGCATCAGACCGAGGGGGTCGCTCTTGGCAACAATGGTTGGACCAATCGGGTGAACTCCGCGCCGATCGGTGGGGAGAGACTGGCAGATCTCTTGCACGCCACGGGGCTCAAGGCCTGACACATCGACTGACACCGACTGTCCGGCGATCCTCTCCTCGACATGCAAGATGCCGAGAGGGCGGCGAGTCTGGTTCTCGAGACTCAAAATTGAGACGGCGCTGTCGCCGACTGACACACGGTCGGCCGCAAAGGTTCTGGTCACCCGCAACCTGAGCCGCCCCACCACAAACGGGACTGCGAGTAACAACCCAAGTACGCATCCGCTCGCGAGCACTACGAGCTCGATCCACCCGAACGCTGCTCCCGCGAGATACGAGCCGATGGCCAGAACGGCAATGGTTCGGCCGCCGGAGGTCAGCGGGATGCTCTGGAGGCTGGGAAGAGAGGAGGTGTTCATAGATGCGAGAGGGCTCGGCTGGTAAAAGGCAGTTGGCGAGGGTCAGGCCGCGATCGCCGCAGTTGGTGGTGCAACCGAATCCAGAACTGATTCGATGAGATCTGAGGTTGAGATACCTCGAAGTTCGGCATCGGGAGTTAGCAGCAAGCGGTGACCGAGGACGAGTGGAGCAACCGTCTTGACATCGTCAGCCATGGCGTATTCACGGCCCTGGGAAGCAGCCAACGAGCGTGCGCAACGAAGTAGAGCAAGCGACCCGCGGGTCGATGCCCCAAGGCGGAGCTCGGGCAGCTCGCGAGTGGCGGCTGCGAGACGGACGATGTAGCGCTGCAATGTGGGCTCGACGTGTATCTGCGAGGCGGTACTGACCATCTCGCCGACTTCCGCTGTGGTGAGCACGCTGCCGAGTTGCTCCGGCTTCATGGCTTCGTCGGCGAGGACGGCAACTTCAGCGTCTTCACTGGGGTAGCCGAGCGAGGTACGCATCAGAAAACGGTCCAGCTGGGCTTCCGGCAAGCGGTACGTCCCGGCTTGTTCAACCGGATTCTGAGTGGCGATGACGACGAACGGACGAGGTACGGCATTGGTGTTGTTGCCGATGGTGACTTGTTGTTCCTCCATGACCTCGAGCAGAGCGGCTTGAGTCTTGGGCGATGCCCTATTGACCTCGTCGGCCAGGATGACGTTGGCGAAGACAGGGCCGCGATGAAGTTCGAAGGTTCCGTCGGTCTGGCTGTACACCAGTCCGCCGGTGACGTCGGAGGGCAACAGGTCAGGAGTGAACTGGATTCGGTTCCAGGTGCCATCGATTGAATTGGCGATGGACTTGGCCAGCACCGTCTTGCCCGTTCCTGGTACGTCTTCAAGCAACAGATGGCCCTCGGCGAGGACACAGACCAGTGCCATGGCGACCTGATCCTGCTTCCCCTTCATGACGATCTCGATGTTGTTCAGAAGCAGGTTGAACCGGTCGGCATACCGGTCGACCTCAACGTGGGAGATCGTGGTGGACCTGTTGGCAAGTGGTTCGTTCATGTTTTGTTCCTGTCGTTCATGGCCAAGTCAGAGAGTTGGACGTCACTCCGTCGACGGTCACCCAGACGGTTCGTCCCGGAAAGCCGTAGAAGCACGGCGTGGCGCTGATGGAGCCATCGGATGCCACCGAGGTTGGGTTCGACGAGCTGAACTCGCCATCAACGCTGTCGAAGCAGCGAACATTCACGGTTGTTCCTGCAGGGAAGTTGGATCCGGTTAGAAGAATGTGGTGGCAGGTTCCTGCGCATCCAGCCCCGGAGTAGAGGCCCCCGATGGAGATAGTGGCCGATGGTGGTGGCGCCGCCGGGGTTGCGGTGGCAAAGGCCCAGGGCCCACAACCGACGATGTTGCAGGCTCGCACCTGGCCCGTGATGGAGACCCCGTTTGTGGCGTTGACCTGCACCTCTCTGGTGGAGGCATCCAACGAACTCGTTGGTCCACCAGCAATGCGGTACTCGTAGTGGGTAACGGGAGAGCCACCGGAGCTCAAGGGAGCAGACCAAACGAGTCGGTACCAGCCGTCGCCAGCCGTCGCTCGGCCACCGGTGGGCTGGCCCGGAGGGGCCCAGGTGGATGCCGACGCAGCACCGCTGTAGGAACTGCAGCCAACGTCATTGCACGCCCGGACCCGGAAGTCGTAGGAGGAGTTGTCGGCTAAGCCACCAGCGGAATAGCTGTTGCCCGTCACCCCGATACCTGGATCTCCGTTGATCGATAGCTGGTAACCGGAGATGGCATCGCCGTTGGGCGTCGCTCCACTCCACTCGATCCGGATCGAGCCTCGAGCGTCGGCCGTTGTAGCGTCGATGGAGGGTGGTGTCGGTGGGCCGGCCGGGACAACCGATGCCGAAACTGGGCTCCACGCTCCGGCACCCTCTTCGTTGACCGCTTGAAGTTCGAAGGTATAGCTGGTGCCGTTGGTCAACCCGGAGAAGACGTGATTGGTTGAGGTGTTCGTCTGCAGCAATGAGCCGTTGGCCCTGATGTTGTAGCTGAGAATGGCGCAGCCTTGATCGTCGGGAGCCGCCCAACTGATCGTTGCTTGCTGGTCTCCACGGGCGACCGAGACGGTTGAGGGAACATCTGGAACCGAGCACGGCACGACCGGTGCCGACCACCCGCTCCATTGGCCAGGTTGGCTCGCCCGGTTCGATGCTCGGACCCTGAATCGTTGGGCCACGCCGTTTGGCAGGTTGGCCCAGCGGTGGCTCGTTGTTCCTCCACCGGCCACGCTGACGACCTGCCCGGTGCTCTGCATCTCCAACTCGTAGCCACTGATCGGATCACCGTTCGAGTTCGGAGGGGACCACGCGACATCGAGAAAGCGGTTTCCTCGGCTCGCAACCGGCTGATTCGGCTCCAGAGGTGGTCCCAGCGGATGTTCGCTCACCGACCATGCCGACCAATCGGAGTCGCCGGCGCTGTTGATGGCCGCCACTCGAAACTGGTACTCGATGCCGTTAGTGAGGCCACTCCATACATGGGTTGTGGCTCCAACGCTGGTGACCAGGTTCTGTCCACCACCGATCTCCAGCTTGTATCCGGTGATCGGTGAGCCCAGATTGATGGGAGGGTTCCACGTAACTGCCAGCTCACCGTCTCCGAAGCTGACGGCGGGCGGCCGGGGAGCATCGGGCTGGGTGTCGGGGCGGACGGGGCTTGACCAGTTACTCCAGTCTCCCCACCCCGCGATGTTGTGGGCTTGAACTCTGAACCGGTATTCCTGGCCATTGATGAGAGCGGACCAGGTGTGGCTGTTCTGGACGGCTAGGTCGAGACTTCGGGTGGTGCCCTCGCTGGTCGTGTATTCGATCCGATAGCCGTCAACCGTGCCGCCGTTGTCGGTTGGTGTGCTCCACGTGATGGTGGCGACGGCATTGTCGGCGTTGACGGCTGGCGGAGAAGGAGCGCCAGGCCGACCGGTCACCGTGATGCTGACTAGCCCAAGTGAGTGACGCTGCGCGCTGGCCGTGGCATCACCGACGACGTAGGAGAGTGTGGTGGTGCCGAAGAACGCAGGATCCGGCGTGAACAAGATGGTGCCGCTCGGGGTGATTGCCGCCGAGCCACTACCGCTCGACCTGATCTCGATCAGCTCGAGACCCTGACCCAAAGGGTCGATGTCGTTGGCCAGAACATCGATGTCGACCCCCGCACCCTGGGTTGTTGTGGCGGTATCGCCGACTGCTTCAGGGTTTGCCGCGACCACCGGTAGGACGATGATGCTGACTGTCCCAGAGCCGGACAAGCCGTCTTGATCTGTCGCCGTGAAGGTCAGAGCTTCGGTTCGTCCGTCCCCATCGGCGGGGGCATTCAGAGTCATGGTGGATCCGGTGAGGGATGCCGTCACCGAGTTGGGCGTTTCGTCCAGCCGGAACGACAGCGAACTGTCGGGGTCCGGGTCGGTGGCCAACTGGGAGAGGTCGACGGGAACGCTCGAGCCCGCCTCCACCTCGACGGTTGTATCGGAAGCGGTTGGTGGGCGGTTGCTCGGTGCCAGCACGTCAATGGCGACCCAACCAGAGACAACATGGCCTGCCTGATCATCGACTCCGTAGGAGAAGCCGGCCTGACCGGTGAAACCAGGGCTGGGGTCGAATCGGACGTCGAGTACTCCTTCGCCCGTGTCGAGAATCTCGACAACACCGCCGGTGGCATTGTCACAGCAGGTAAAGAACAAGCTGTCGCCATCGGGGTCAGTGGCTTGGTCTGCGAGAGAGAGCGAGATCGGTGTGTCATGCCCGGTCTCGGTACTGACACCCACCACCGACGGTCCTTCGTTGTCGACCACAAAGACCGTGAGGATCGCCGAGGATGTCAAGCCATCGGGATCGGTGATGGTGTACCGGTACTGGCCGGATTCTTGACCGAGCTCGACCCTCAGTTGGTTTCGAACGATCGTGACCGCAGGGTCAGTAGATGACACCACCAGGTCTTCCGGACTTCCGTCAGGATCGAGATCGTTGGCCACCGCGTCTACGGTGACGACCCGATTGCCCCTCATCGGGCCCGCCGTGTCATCGACGGCTACCGGCGGCAGCGGTAGTGAGTCGGGTTCGACCAAGATGGTGACTCGAGCATCGTCGGTGCCGCCGCTGCCGTCCGACACGGTGTAGGTAAGGCTGACTTCGACGCCGTTTGTATCGCCTTGATCTGGATCGTTCGGAAGACTCTCGGGTGGTGTGAATACCAGGTTTCCTTGCCCGTCGAGTTCGACCGAACCGAGGGAAGGGTCGGTCGTGGCGACCACGGTGAGTGGATCGTTGTCAGGGTCGAAGTCGTTTGCCGTCACGTCCAAGACCACTGCGTCGTCGCCGGCAGAGAGAGTGAAGGTGTCGCGGTTGGCTGACGGCGGCCGGTTCTCGAGGGTCGCTGGCGTGACACCGATCTGGACTGCACCGATGGTCTGCTGCCCCTCGGTGTCGATGAGTACGTAGGAGAAGCGGTCGGTTCCGGTGAAACTGTCTTTCGGGGTGTACCTGAGCGTTCCGTCGTCGTTGATCACAACCGTGCCGTTGGCCGGTTGTGTTGCAACGCTTTCCAGGCCAAGGCCGTCTCCGTCGGGGTCGGAGTCGTTTCCGAGAACTGCGATGTCGACTGGCACCCCCTGTGTCGACCGTCCTGTATCAGGGCGAGCTATCGGCGGCCTGTTGGGTTCGCCGGGGGGAATGATCCGGACCGTGACAACGGCGGCAGAGCTTGCCCCCTGCGGATCGGCGACGTCGTAGCCGAAGGTGAAGCTTTCGGTGGCCTCCGGCCCAAGGGTCAGCACGAGATGCTGACCGTCCGAGCTGATCGCAACCGACCCGTCCGATCCGACCACTTCCGGTACCCGTACAACGGCCAGCGGTTCACCCTCTGGGTCGTGATCGTTGTCGAGTACGGGGATCGAGGTGGAGCGGTTGGCGCGAAGTTCGTCTGTGTCTTGGCGGGCGATCGGCGGCTGGTTAATCGGCTCCGCATTGATGGCTGCGACGACGATGACAGTGGCGACCGGTTCTGCTGTGCCATCAGAGATGGCGTACCGGAACGTCGTGATGGCGGACGCGTCGGCGTTGGCGGTCACACGAAATCCGACGCCGGGCACTTCTTCGATGGCCAGCCCCTCGGCACCGGACCATTCGACGATGCCAACGACATCACCATCAGGATCCCCGTCGTTCTCGAGGGCGGGGACAACCCGGGTGCCACCGATCGGAATGGTGACATCGTCTCGAAGGGCTAGAGGCGGTTGGTTTCCGGCTGACGTGATGACATCGATCCGAATCTGCGCCGTGTCGGAGCCCTGCCCGTCCGACACGACGTACTCGAAGAGGTAGCTGCCTTCGACCTCGGGGGTGAAGAAGAACTCGCCCGCCGTGGTGAGGCTGGCCAAGCTGATGCCTTCTCTCGCCATGGCCACTTGGGTCGCCGGTCCGCGAAGCAGAACCGGTTGCCGGCCGATCGATAGCACGTCGCTGTCCGGGTCGGCGTCGTTGTCGAGAACATTGAGCTGGACCGGACTGCCGACCGAGGTGACGGCCGAGTCGTTGCGGGCGTCTGGGCTGCTGTTGGTTTCCTCCAATCGAACGTTGACAACGACGAGGCCCTCCGAGACGGCACCGAAGCTGTCTGCGACCCCGTAGGACAGCTCAACCCTGGCGTTCTGGCCAGTGGAGTCCGAGGTGAAGGTGATCTGTCCCGACGGGTCCCAAACAAGCGAGCCGTCTTCGCCCGACACGCTGATGAGTGTGAGGGAGTCGCCCTCGGGGTCTGTGTCGTTTGCCAGGACATTCAGGGAAACCGCCGAGCCTGACCGCACGGTGGCAATGTCGGTGACGGGAGTGGGTGGCTCGTTGTCTTCTGGCGAGCCGAGAGAAACGCGCACCGTCCCGATCGCAGTGGATTCCTCGCCGCGGCCGTCGGTCACTGTGTAGGAGAACTGCACCTGCCCGGTGAAACCTGCCGGAGGGGATACCTG
>CALHBU010000427.1 GCA_937930655.1 uncultured Acidimicrobiales bacterium
ACCTACGGCGACGGCTTCGCTGATGTGTACGACAAGTGGTACGGCGAGATCACCGATGCCTCCGCGACCGCGGCCTTCATGGCCGCCCGCTCGGTCGACGGTCCGGTTCTGGAGTTGGGAATCGGCAGCGGTCGACTGGCCGCCCCGATGCGGGAGGTCGGGCTCAGCGTCATAGGAGTCGATGCCTCTCACCTCATGCTGGTCCGGTGCCGGCACCAGCATCCTTCGATCATCACCGTGCGGGCCGATTTGGCCCATCTTCCTCTTCGGGGACCGGTGGGCGGCGCGCTCTGCGCCTTCAACACACTGTTCAATCTTCCGTCCGAAGAGGCCCAACAAGCATTGTTCACCAGAGTGGCGAGTTCGCTCGCCCCCGCCGCTCCGCTGGTCATCGAGGCCATCACCGGTACCAATCTGGAGGCCGGACCCACCAGCTCGGTCGGTGTCTCGCAACTCACCGTCGACCAGTTGGTGCTGTCAGCCACGGTCCTCGACCACGATGCTCAGACCATCACCGGCCAACACGTCGAGATCAGTGAGGCGGGGGGCGTCAGAATGCGACCATGGATGCTGCGATGGACAACTCCGGACCAACTCGACCGATTGGCTGACAACGCCGGGCTCGCACTCGTCGAGCGGTATCAGAATTGGGACGGGCAACCGTTCGACGACCAGGCCGAAAGTCACGTGTCGGTGTATCAGCCCGCTACCTGACGGCCGTTGCTCGAACCGGTCCGAAGGGTTCGACGTAACCACGCCGAGATGGAGTCGATGGCCAGTGAGACAACGACGAGGGCGACGATCGCTCCGGCTACCGCGGCGAAATCCCGGGCCGCGAGGTGTTCGTTGATCAACTGCCCAAGGCCGCCAGCCCCAACGACCCCGACCACCACCGTCTCTCGGACGATGACCTCCCAGCGGTAGAGGGCCACCGATGTCAGCCGGGGCCCGGCTGTCGGCAAGGTCCCATAGAACAGCGTCTGAACGCCTCGAGCGCCGGTGAGTAGCAAGCCATCGGCCGAGGCGGTGTCCCGGTCCTCGATGATTTCGGCGAAGAGGCGGCCCAGGACACCGAGGTTATAGATACCAAGGGCCACCGCTCCCGGCCAGAGCCCGGGGAAGAGCACAAGCACCATGAGAAAAGCCCAGATCGGTGCCGGCACCGCTCGAAGCAACAACAGGATGAGTCGCAGCACCATTCGTCTCAAGCCACCCAGGGCGGTGTTATGGGCGGCCCGCCCGGTTGGGCGACTCACCGCAGTCGCCGCGGCCAGGCCACCGAAGCCGGCGATGGCCAGGGCCAGAAGAGACATTGCAGTGGTGTCGACCATCGCGCCGAGCAGCTCGCTCCACCGGCCAGGTCCGAGCCGGGGTGGCCACAGATCATCACCCAACCGGCGGCCTAGGTCGATAGTCCGGTCCGACCACAGGGCCGATGGGTCCAATGTCACCCAACGCCAGGAAAGCGGCAGCAACACCGCGAGCGCGGCGAAGGAAGCCCGTTTGACCCCTGGCCCGGTTGCTCGTCGGACGGCCGACGACCATCGGTCGGCCAGTCCGCTCAGCAGCATCAGCGCCGCAATCAGCGTCCAGATCTCCGAGTACCGCAGCGTCTCGAAACTCAGGTCGAGCTGGAAGCCGATACCACCGGCGCCGATCACACCGAGAATGGCAGCTGAGCGGATGGCGCACTCCAGGCGATAGAAGGCGAACGACGTGAGTTCCCCCCGAATGTCGGGCAGCACGCCGTAGAACAAGGCGGCCAGTTTTGACGCTCCCGTCGCCCGCAGGGCGAGGAATGGCGCTGGATCGGCCTCGTCAATTGTTTCGGCGTAGACCTTGGCGGTGACCGCACCGAACGGAAGACCAATGGCCAAGACCGCAACCATTGGGTCGAAGCCGAGCACCTGGATGAACAGCAGAGCCCAGAGCAACTCGTGAACGGCACGGGGCACCACCAAAATCGACCTGCTGACAAGCCAAAACAGTCGGCCAAGTGCCCGATGACGAGGCACCAACAACGCGGACAACGCCGGCGCTCCAAGCACGCCGAGGACCAGGGCCAGGGCGGTACCCAGTACCGCATAGGCCAGCGTGACTGCCGCCGACTCGGCGGTGAGCGTAACGAACTCGCTAGCCAGCTCCGGCTTGAGCACCGCCCGCCAGAACTCCCCGAACGTCCCGAATCCCCGCCTGTTGACAACTTCGTCGCCAACGCCGGCCCGGCTGGCTGCCCATGCGATGGCGGCCAGGATGGCGATGGTCGCTCGCCGACCGGAGCTCAGAGTCGGTATCCGGGCCTCGGGGCCGGTCATGTCACCCGCCGGTTGGGTGGTCGGTTGGGTTGGCTCGATAGAGATCGGTCAGGTCGGCCACGCTGACTTCACCGGGCTGGCGGTCGAACACGATCCGGCCGTCACGGAGTCCGACCATGCGATCGGCGTGATGGCGAGCGAGGTCGGGCTCGTGCACGCTCACCACGGTCGTCCAGCCGGACGGAGCTTCGACCGTTCCGCACAACAGGCCCATGACATCGTCGGCCAGCCGTGGGTCGACTGACGACGTCGGCTCGTCGGCCAGAACCAGATCAGGCTGTTGGCGAAGCACCCGGGCCACCGCCACTCGCTGGCGCTCGCCACCCGACAGTGTGTCGGTCGGGGAAAAAGCACGGTCGGCCAACCCGACTCGGTCGAGTACCTCGGTTGCCTCGTTCCGCCCGGCGGCGCGAACCAGCGACCACAACGAGGAGGCCGTCGACCATCGGCCGAGGCGACCAGCATTGACGTTGTGAATCACCTGTAGTGGCAGCGCCATGTCCAGATGCTGGTTGACGATCCCCAACCGACTTCGATGAGCCCGCAGCGTACGCCCCGAAAGGTTGCTCGGATCGACACCAAGCACCGAGACCGATCCGGCGACCGGTTGGACCATCCCTGACAGGACGGCTAGCAGGGTTGTCTTACCAGCCCCGCTGGGACCAACCAGCGCCACCCGTTCGCCGGCCTCAATCACCAGATCAATGTCGACCAAAATCGGACTGAGGGCCGAGGGCCGATCGCCGAGACTCACCGAAACAGCGGTGAGCTCGGCAACCGGGGCGCGACCTGTCGATACCGGTGTCATCTGGTGATGAGATCGAGGGGCTGCGGTCGACGACGACCAGTCAGCTTCGAATCAGCCCGGTCTCGCGACCAACTGCCTCGATGGCTGCATAGTTGGCGTTTTCGGTAACGATGAACGAGCCTGCGCCGAAGAGCTCAAGGATCGCCTCGTGGTCGGGGTCGTCGGCGTCCAGCGATGTCAGGGCCGCCACTACGTTGTCTTGGAAGCCATCGCCGAACCGGGCATCAAGCTCCGGTTGCGAAACCCAGTGGTAGTCGTAATAGGGAGGGGTCCGGAAAATCTCGATCACCTCGCTGGGGTCGACATCGCCGGCCTCGACCCTGCTGTCCCATACCTCTGAGTTCAGAGCACCAACCTCGAAGCTGCCGGCGGCAACCACTTCGATGGTGGCGTCGTGGGATCCTGAGAACCCGGGTGCACCATCAAAGCTGGAGTCGATCTCGATGCCAGCTTCAGCCAGGAACGACTGGGGCATGAGCCGTCCCGAGGTCGACGACTCCGAGCCAAAGGTGAACGAGCGTCCCTCGAGTACCGACAATCCCGCCACATCGGCAATGGTGTCGATACCGGTGTCGGCTCGGGCGATGAACACCGAAGTGAACGCTTCGTCAATGTCCCGCTGAGCGATGGCGTTGGCTCCCTCGACCTCTAGGCGGGCCTGCACACCGGTGAGACCTCCGAACCACGCGAGGTCAAGATCACCGACTCGGAATGCGGTGACTGCCCCCTGATAGTCGGTGACCGGAACGTATTCGACGGTCACATCGAGCTCGGCGGCGAGATAGTCGGAGAGAAGGTCGTAGGTCCGTTGCAAACGCTCCGGTTCCTGGTCGGGGATGGCTCCGATCCGAAGAACGGCCGCTCCCTCGTCGCCTTCGTTACTTGCTTCGCCTTCGCTACTTGCTTCGCCTTCACTGGCGTCCGAGCCACAGGCGGCGGCGAAAAACGCCAGGGCTACGAGTGCGGTGATCAGCGTCCGCCAACTGGCGGACCACGGGTTCTTCTTCATTTGTCTCTCCTGTATCTCATGGGTGCTTCCTTGTGTTTGTGGAGCAACTGCTCACGTACTGACCAGATAGGTAGCACACCCGCCGATGCTGGTTCACACCGAACTGCTAGGCGCCGAGGTATCCGCCAAGCACTGCGAGCCCGGCCATTGCCGCCAAGCCGCCACATGTCGCAGCCAGCGTCGTTGCTTCTGTCTGTCGGAATTTGGTCGGCAACCAACTCAGCAGCCAACCAATGACGAAGCCGCCCAGGATGCCGCCAAGGTGACCCCAAAAGGAGATACGAGGGATCAGCACTGGCAAGGCCAGGTTGATCAAGAAGATGCCACCCAGCGAGGTCTGGGTTATGGCGATTCCCCTCGACCACAGGACAGCAGCCAATCCGCCGGCCAATCCGAGCACCGCCCCGGAGGCGCCGAGGGTGGGCTGGCCCCAGTTGAAAAACAGTACGGCGGCAGCACCTCCGAAAAGACCTCCGAGGTAGATCAGACCCATTCGGGCCCAGCCGATCTCTCTCTCCAGGGTCGGCCCGAAGATGTAGAGCGCATAGAGGTTGAAGCCGATGTGCATGAGGCTGCTGTGTAGAAAGCCTGACGTCACAATGCGCCAGTAATCGCCAGCCTCCACGGCAGGTCCCCACAGGATCCCTTCGAACACCACCCGACTGGCCATGATGTTCCCGCTGATCCCGTTGGTCGCGGCCTGGGCAACGAACACAAAGATGTTGAGCCCCATCAGCACGTAGGTGAGCTGCGGCTTGAAGCGAAGATCCTGGGCCCGGTACACCTGCTGGGCTCCGGTCTTGGTGCACTCCGGGCAATGGAAGCCAACCGAAGCGGCAGTCAT
>CALHBU010000428.1 GCA_937930655.1 uncultured Acidimicrobiales bacterium
ACTCGGGGTCAGCGACCGCATCATCGTCTACTACTTTCCGACCAAAAACGACCTCGTCAGCGACGTCATCGTCGCCATGGGCCTGCAACTCCAGACGGAACTGGCGAAGGCTTTCACCAACATCGCAGCAGATCATCGAGAGCTCGCCTCGGCGGCCTGGCCCGTGCTCACGACGCCGGAGGCTGAGCGAGTCTTCGCCCTGTTCTTCGAAGCTAGCGGGCTCGCGGCGGTAGGCCGAGAGCCGTACAAGTCACTCGTGCCTGCGCTGGTCGTCGGATGGATCGACTGGGCGGCACAACACATCTCCGGCTCGGCCAAACAGCGTCGTGCCGAGGCTGAAACGGCCATCGCCGTTATCGACGGCCTGCTCCTCGTGCGCCTCCTCGCCGGCCCTGGCCCCGCCAACCGAGCCGCCCAATCCCTCGGCGTGATCTGACCTTCAGGCCAACGTTTTGCAGATGAAGCTCGCATCATCACCGGCACCGTGCAACTGGAACGTCGCCTTTCACTCAGGCGGCACAGACGTCCCCGAATAGATCCCGAACTTCAGGGTTCAAGAAAGGTTCGCTCACGCGCACTACTCTCCTCCACTCCTTCTCCGCTTGAACGTTCTGGCGGCCCCACACCCCGCTAGTTTCGTTCCGGCGGCCCCAGACCCCCGGTGAGGGGGCTCGAGCCGCCCGTTGGTCTAGAGCGGGGCCTGCAGCCGCCACAACATTTGCTTGCTCGGCGACTTGGTTGGGAGGAGCCAGTGCCTGGAGTCGCTCTGCCCCAAGCCTCTCCTGGTCAGGCGTCTACGTCATCGAAGTAGCGGATCACCGGAGCTGCGGCGACCAGGCCGGCCATCTCCGTGACCTTGCCATCACCGGCTCGCCACGCTCGATATGCATCATCGTCCTCGCGGGTCGCCCACCGCTCGATGAGCACGATCTGATTCGGATTTTCCTGGTCTTGATGGACCGTGACGAACTCACATCCCTGACGGGCCCGAGTATCGGGAAGGATCTTCTTGAACACGGCCAACAGTTCGTCGGCTTTCCCCTCGGCTGCGGTCAATTCCAACGTGACGTGAAAGCTCATCGTGCTACCCCCAGGTATCAAGCCGCACGATCATGCAGCTAGGTACTCAAACACTAATGGTCGAGCACGACGACAACCTGTGGTCCGTTCACTTCTTGAGTAGTCACGCCAAGTGGTACTTTCCATTGCCGATCAGGGGAGACCTTTTGTCAGCCACAAACACAGAACGCACACGCCTCGCTCCCGAAATCACAGAGCTAGGACTTGAGGAGTACGTTCTGCAACTTGAGGTCGACGGGCTCGCCGTGGTGCCACCGGAAGTACACGGGGTCACCGAGGACCAGATCGACCAGGTAGCACAGCTCCTTCTTGCTCGAGCCGAAGAGCTCGTCGGCTGCCCGTTCGATCTCGATGAAGGGCCGCAGGCTGAGATCGAGTTCCCGGTACCAGACCACGTGCTCGCCGAGCTCGCCGGCGCTGAAGACCTCGGCGTTCCGTCGCAATTCCTGATGCAGCGCTTGTGTGCCCTCGACCGCAGCTTTCGCGATCTGGCGGTCAATCCCATCGCGGTGGCACTCATCCGCCACATGATCGGCTCCAACGCGACTCGTTTCAGCAGCCACAACGCCTTCATCAAGTGGCAGGGAGACTACGGCTACGGCCCCAATCTCGGAATGCACTGCGACCAGCTGGCAGTTCCTCTTCCGTGGGGTCGAAACGCCCTCACCGCCAACACCAACTGGTGCCTGACCGACTTCACTCACGAGGGTGGAGCGTTCGCCTACGTACCTGGCTCGCATCGTCGCATGACACCTCCCACATTCCCCGACGCGGTGCAGCGAGCGGTGCCCTGCGAGGTACCCAAGGGATCGCTGCTCGTGTTCCACGGCGCGACCTGGCACGGGGCGTTTCCGAAGCAGACTCCAGGCATGCGGTTGTCGATATCGAACTACTACCGGCACCTCATGGTTCTGCCTCAGGAGGAGTTCCGAAACAACTTCGATCCATCGCTCGCGGCCGACTGTGACGACCCCGCGCTGTTCCACACGCTGTGCGGCTTCGATGACGAGTTTCCTTACGTCGAGCACAGCGACCGGGTGCCCCGGGCCGTGGGCAACTGATACGAGATGGCGTCGAGTCCGAGGCCATCTCGTTCTGGCGGACCCACCACCATCCACCACCGAACCGGCGGTCCTAGACCCCGGATGAGGGGGCCACAGCCGCCGGTTGCCGTCGAGCGGGGTGTGGAGCCGCCGTCGGCGTCATGACCGCTCGACGATGACTGCTGCACTCAGATGACAACCGCCTTCAAATGACGAGCGCCTTCATCGGACTCGACTTGGGCACGACGTCCATCAAGGCGGTCGCGTTCGACGCCGACGACGTAGAGCTCGCTCGAGCGTCGGCGCCAACACCTACCCGTCGTGTGCCGACCGGCGCCGAGTACGAAGCCGACGAGCTGTGGGACGCCGCCTGTGGTGTCCTGCGCTCGGTAACGGACTCGCTGCGCCAGTCCGGACACGATGTCGGGGCGATCGCCACAGCGTCCATGGGCGAATCGGGCGTGCTCGTCGATGGGGAGGGCCGTCCGATGCTGCCGGTCATCGCCTGGTTCGACCGACGTACCGAAGCCCAGGCTGCGGCATGGACAGACCGCGTCGGCTCGGAGATGACGGCTCGTCTGGCGGGCGTGCCACCTCGGCCGGTCTTCGGGGCGATGAAGATGCAATGGACCCGCGAGTTGCATCCCGAGGTGTGGGCTCGAGGCAAGCGCTGGTTGAACATGGCTGATTGGGCCACGTTTCGCCTTTCAGGTGCGATGGCGACGGATTACTCGCTTGCCTCCCGACCGATGCTGCTCGACGTTGCCGGACGACGTTGGTCTGGCGAACTGCTCGAAGCGGCTGGCGTAGGCGCGGATCGACTCGCTCCACTGGTGCAGAGCGGGACGGCAGTCGGTCACGTCTCTGCCGACCAAGCACGCGTTACGGGACTACCGGCCGGTTGTCTCGTCGGCGCCGGCGGCCAAGATCACGTGTGCGCCGCCCTTGCTCTGGGTGTGACCGAACCCGGCATGCTGCTCGACTCGATCGGCACCGCTGAAGCCTTCTTTCTCGTCACCGAAGCGTTCGACGACTCCGGAAGGTTTGCCGCAGCCGCTGTCAACCAGGGCATACACGTTGAACCGCATCGAACCTACGCCATGACCGGCTTGCCACAGGGCGGGGGACGCATCGATGCCCGCCGCCTCGAGCTCGGCCTTGGCTGGGATGACTTCCTCCGGTCGGCCGAGGCCTCGGAGATCATTCACGAGGTCGCAGTGGATGGCGAGCGGCGCATCGGCGAACTGCTCGACGTCGCCGGCACGTCGTCGGTCCGCCACATCGCTACCGGCGGAGCCAGCCTCAACTCCCTCCTGATCGACGCAAAACGAGAGCTCAGCGGCCGGACGATCGAGGTCGCCGATCAGACCCAAGCCACGGCCCTTGGTGCCGCCATCCTCGCGCGACGATCGGCGAGCCCGTAGCTCGATTCGGGCCTCATGCTTACCAACAAAGCTGAAGGAAACTTCGCTGTGAGCACTATGGAAACAAGCAAGCTAGGCAGTCAATTCACAACGGGCGGAGCTCATCACCGGCGATGGGCCGGATCGCAAGATCTGCCCTAACACCCGCTGCGCCGCGAAGGAAACCTTCTTGCTTCGCTCAAGCACCGTGGCGGTGGTTGAGCGAAGCAATTGGTGTGCGGTATGAGAGCCCTAGAAACGCAGGTGACCTCTGTACACGGAGGTGCCGGCAGTGGTGTCGTCCTTGAAATCGAGGCGGCCGCTTACGCCGTCGAACACTCCCGTTCCCGAACCACGGACGATCGGGTGCTTGCAACGAGCGAATTGCAGGCCACCATCAACAACCTTGTGGGTATAGAACTCGGTCATCTCAAAGGTGCCTGAATGGCCAAGGTAGGTGCCAATGAAAATCTCGTCGGCAACTTCCTGATACGTCCCGCTGGGGTGTGTGCGGGATTCGGTAATGACGCCGTACACACAACCGTTGAGATCGCCATCGATCCGGAACGCATAGTCGGCCTCCCGTTCGTCACAATCGTCTCCGACAATCGAGCCGCCGATTTGTGTCGCGCCGCCTGCTGACACTGGTGCACTCAAGCCGGCACCGAACACGGTTGCGACGATCGCTAGGGCAAGGACAAGTCGACGTTTGAAACTGTTGATTGACATAAGTTTTGAACCCTCCTGAGGTTCGGGCTGGCGCCACGGGTTGGCACCGCTACTGATCGTCGTCGAACAAGGTTGCAAGAACCTTTCGGTCACCGATCGACACCTTGCGGATGGTCGGAGCTGCGACTTTCTGAACGGTGGACTAGGGGCGAACTAGCCTGAAACCGCAGGTGACGGGCCTGTAACGATCGTGCAACAGCGAAATATGTCGGTGTGGCGAATGATCTTTCCATCCGAGTCTTGGGCACGGTTGTCGTTAGACGCCGGCAAGGTCGTGCACGCCGGGCGATGGTCAGCGAGCCGGCAGCGGCACCCGACTTTACGCTCGTCGACCCGAGCTGGTACTTGGCGCCGACATTCATGTGAAGATACGAACGTCCTACCGCTGCTCAAGAGAGGGAGGTCGTGATGAGCGCCTCGAGGGATCAAGCCGATACTGCCGTCCGCTATCTCAATCCAGATGGGCCGCGTGACGACAACGTGCAAACCGTCCTAGGCGAGTTCAGTGATGTGCTGACGCTTGGCGAATCCCCGGGCGACACGAAAGAGGACTACAAGAAGCGCCGAGCGCGGGTGGCGGCCGAGCACCACCTAACGATCTTCGACGGTCGCGACGAAGACGGTGGGGTTGGCGCCTGGGATCTGGAGCGAAACGGCTTCACCACCGCAGAAGCGCCTGAGCCCGCTGCGGACTTTAGCGATCGCCGCATGCTGGCGAAGCACTATGTTCCTCGTGTTCTAGAACTCGTGAGACAGACCTTCGACGCCAGCCGGGCCTTCTCAGCCGGATTCCAGACTCGGACTGAAGCAACAGGTCGAGGTACATCCCAGGCCTCCTACGCACGGTTCGCCCATTCCGACTACGGACCGGAGGCCGAGCCGCAACTTCGCCGAATCCTCTTCCATCGCTACGGGTTCTCCGAAGCCGAGGCCCAAAACTGCGAGCTCTGCTGCGTCGGGTTCTGGGCACCGATCGATCGACCGGCCTACCAAGATCCGCTCTGTCTGCTCGACGCTGCTTCCTTCGATCCGGAGAACCTCTCGGAGCAGTCCATTCGGTTGCTCTATTCAGGTCTTTCCTTGGGTTCGCTCAATAGAGACCGGGCAATCGAAGAGCGAATTCCTGTGCCGGCCGGCGATGTGCCTGGGCTCGCACCGATCTATAGGCCTGACCATCAGTGGCGCTATATCCCTGACATGACCCCGGAGCAGGCACTGATCTTCAAACAGTACGACTGGCGGGAGGGTGTCGCGTCACGAGTCTGCTTCCACAACTCGTTTCGCGACCGCTTCCACGAAGATTGGGAAGACTGCCCCGGCCGGCGAAGCATCGAAGTGCGGGTGTTCCTTACCTTCTAGAACCAGCTGAGCGCGACCGCCGAGGTACACCTACGATCTCGCCGGTATGGACAAGACCCGGTTCTACCGAGACGCCGACCCGGACTCTGATGGGCCCTTGCAAACCATGCGGGTCATCGACTGCACCACAGCATGGGCCGGGCCAATGGCCGGTTGTTTGCTGGCCGATCTCGGCGCCGATGTGATTCACATCGACCAGCCCGGAGAGGCGCCACCGCAATCGCCGCCACTCATTGGCGGGACCAGCCTGAATTTCGTCAAACAGACCGTCAACCGCAACAAACGTAGCCTGAGCCTCGACCTCCACACCGAGGCGGGGCAGGCCGTCTTCCTCGACCTCGTAGCCACCGCAGACGTCGTGCTTGAGAACTTTCGGCCCGGCACGCTCGACAGGTGGGGCATCGGCTTCGACGATTGTCGCGCCGTGAAAGACGACATCATCTACGTGTCCATCAGCGGCTGGGGCCAGTTCGGACCATGGACCGAGCGGGCCGGTTACGATCCGGCCGCTTTGGCAGCCGCCGGGTGGATGTCGCTCAATGGCAGTCCTGACGGTCCCCCGGTGAAGGCCCCATCGTTCCTGGCCGACGATCTCGCCGGACTCCACGGCGCACTGTCGGCTCTTGCCGCCCTGCGTCATCGCGACCGCACTGGCGAGGGTCAGCACGTCGATGTCTGCCTGCTCGACTCGCTGCTGTTCCATTGCGACGGCTTGTTGACGCTCGGCGCTACCGACGTGCCGTTGGAACGTCGGGGTGCCCAGGTGCAGGGGTCCCATCCCTGCGACGTGTACGAGTGTGCTGACGGAAGTCTGTACCTCGCCGTCGCCCTCGACAGCCACTGGCGCCGCCTCTGCGAAGTCATCGACAGGGTCGACCTGGCTGAGGCTCCTGGGTTTGCTCTCACCGCAGAGCGGCTGACGAACCGCGATGCTGTCACCAAGGTGGTCGCCGAGTGGTGCGCCGGCCGTCCGGTGTATGAGGCATTGGGCCGTCTCCTCGACGCCGGCCTGGTCGCATCCAAGCTCAACACCTTCGCCGAGGCAGCCAAAGAACCGCACGTGATCGAGCGGGACATGCTGCAACCGACCGAGCTGTCCGATGGATCAATGGCTCCGCTTACTGGTCCGGCCGCCAAGTTCTCCCGCACACCGACTCGGATCCGCCACGCCGCCCGCCCGCCGGGATCAGACAACGACGACGTGCTGGCCGAGCTCGGCTACGACCGCGAGCAAACCGCAGAGTTGCAGGCCCAGCGCGTCATTTGATGCTTGCGCCCTTGTGGCGGCCCGACACCCCGCCCACTTCGTACCGGCGGCCTGGGACCCCCGATGCGGGGTCTACAACCGTCAGTTGGTCCGGGCCGGGGCGTGGGGCCGCCAGCAATCGCAAGCCAATCACTTCGGGTCGGCGGGACCGCGCCCGGAGCGGTACAGTCGCCGCCTGACTACACCCGTTCCACCCGCTGCCATCGGCGCGGCCGCACCGACCTCTCGCTCGACCTTCCGGCTCCTGGCGAGGGCCATTGGCGCTACCAACCGAGAGGCTGACACCCTCCGTCACGCACTCCTTGCCAAGTGGTCTGAGCTTGCCGGAGCTGACGAACTCGGCGACCGACTTGAATCCTTGGACTACTCGGATCCAGATGGAGACCTGGGTGTCGATTCCCGAATCGCCGTCTGGTTCTCGTACGCCGATCCCGTTGATGGTCACCTGGTCACCGAAGACGATCCGGTGCTGGTCGGGCTCTCGGACGAGCTACGGACCCGGCTATCGACACCACTCGATAGCTAGCCCAGCGTTAGCCGTTGGCGAGCGCTGACTCGGTTCGGCAGCCGACGATGGCGGGAGCCACGTGGATGAGTTCATCATTGGTGAGCGCTTCGACCATGAACAGAGCGAAGTCGATCCGTCTGGTGCGATTGCTGGCCAGCACAGCGTCGCCTACATGGTGGCTCCACACCGGCAAGCCCTCGCTCTCACCTTCCTCCAGATCACTTCCCCGAACAACCGTCCATCGGGTGTCACTGTTGAAGATCCGGCGGCAGGCCACGACCTGATCCTCAATATCAGCTACTCGAAGCCACTTGCCGATCTTGCCGCCGATGGTCACCTGGGCCTTGAGTGAACGGGAGTACACATCCTTTCCGTCCAGCGAGATGTGCCAACCACAGGAGAACACAAGGCGGGCGCCCGGTTCGGCATGGTCGAGGACAGCCTGAGCGGTTCCCGACGAGTAGTTCTTGAGCCCCCACGGGACGAGCACGGTCAGGACCCCGTCGCAGTCCGCAACCGCCCGGGCGATGACGGCCGCGTCGTTGGTGGCTCCGGGCACAACGGTGATGCGATCACCGAACTCGGCGAGTTTGTCGACACTGCCCGGTCGGCAAACGCCGACAACGTCGTAGTCCCGATCGAGGGCGTGGCGGACCATGTAGCGCCCGAGCTTTCCCGACGCACCAACGATGCAGATTCGCTTCTTGTTCATGTCGTTCCTTCCGTTGTCTGCCAGTTCATTTAGTGCAGCGTTGAGCTACGCAGTCGCTAAGCCAGGAGTGGTCAGCGGGCCTGCTGTCCCGCGGCGGAACAGGTAGATGATCATCAAGAACTCGCCGATCGACGCCGGCATGGTCAAGAGCTCCACGACCGTGGTGGCCTCCGGAAGGACTTGCTCGACAGCAGAACTCAGGACGTACCCAACGCCACCGACGATGAGAGTCCAACCGAGGAAGGGTGGCATCCAACCTGAACGCAGGACCAGCCATCCCATCGGGATCAGCCACAATCCGAAGAACAACGCTCCGACCGACCACGCCGTGTCGGTCAGCTCGGTGAGGAGAAGCACCAGGGACGAGGCGTTCTCGAAACCGTCGACTCCACCCAGGGCAACGTCCAGCGCTTTGGCCGAACAGATCGTGCCGATGGTGATGGCCAGACCACCCATCAGGGCGAATGCTGCGAGGGCCATGGAAGCGGCCGCGTCGACCTTTCGAAACAGGGCGTAGAACAGCAAGGCGGTCACGATCCCCGAAGTGATGAGCGCCAGATCGACCACAAGGCCCACCCGAGCCAACGATTCGTTGTCGATCAGGCGGACCATCGTGGCCGAACCGTCTCCGGCGACCATCAGGCGGGGTCGGATGACGAAGAAGCTGAGCACGCCGGTCATGGCGGTTGCCAGATAGGCCAGACCGGCGAATCTGGCGGTACGGCGATGAAGTTGTATCTCGCGGCCAGTGGTCATGATCGGCTTTTCGGTTCGATTCTCGGTCTCACTTACAACCGTAAGGTGACATACGAGTGTAAGGTTGTCAAGCATGGCTGTGAAACGAAGCAAGCCACTGAGTAGGGAACGGGTGCTCGAGGCCGCCATCCGCGTCGCAGACGCGGGCGGGGTGCAGGCGCTGTCCATGCGCAAGGTTGCGGCCGAGCTGGGCGTCGAAGCGATGTCGCTCTACCACCACGTCGCCAACAAGGACGAAATCTTGGACGGCGTCATCGATGCCCTGGTCGCAAAGATCGACCTCCCCGAGGCACAGGCCCATTGGAAGGACGCCATGCGGGCTCGGGCCGCATCGGCAAGATCAGTGCTGACCGCGCACCCCTGGGCGCTCGGCCTCATGGAGTCCCGAAACAACCCGGGCCCGGCGATCCCGGCCCATCACAACGCCGTGCTGGGCGCCCTCAGGAACGGTGGATTCTCGGTGGTGATGTCGGCCCATGCCTTCTCGGTGATCGACGCGTACATCTACGGATTCGCTCTCCAAGAAGCAAACCTTCCGTTCAACTCACCGGAAGAGTTCGACCAGGCCATCGACGACCTCGACATCGAGGAGATGGTCGAGAGCGCGCCCTACCTGGTCGAGCTGGTGACCGAGCACGTCCTCCAGCCGGGCTACTCCTTTGCCGACGAGTTCGACTTTGGCCTGGACCTGATTCTGGATGCACTCGAACGGCAGCTCGGTTCGTAGTTCTCGACCCACCAGACCCCTACCGACCAGAGTTAAGGAACAACACCACGAGCAGACGAAGGAGCCCGGTGATGCAGTTCGGGATAAGTGTGAGCGAAGTCGACCAGGTCGACCTTGTCGTGCGGGCCGAAGAAGTTGGCTACGACTTCTGCTGGGTCTGGGACAGCCCGATGATTCGCTCCAACCTCTGGGCGGTCATGGCCCTTGTCGCCGATCGCACCTCTCGAATCCGTGTTGGATCCGGCGTGGCGGTGCCAGCCCTCCGGATGGCTCCCGTCACCGCCAACGCCATCGCGACCATCAACCGACTGGCACCGGGCCGCACCTTCCTCGGGGTCGGCACCGGTAACACGGCGCTTCGAGCCATGGGCCAGGTTCCGATGAAGATTGCCGACTATGCCGAACACATCAGGGTGATCAAGGGTCTGTTGGCCGGCGAGACCGTCGACTACGAGGCAAACGGCATCACCCACCCCATCCACTTCCAGAGTCTCGAACTGGGCCACATCGACATCGAGCACCCGATTCCGATCCACGTCGGCGGCTTTGGACCTCGGTCCCAGGCCTTGGCCGGCGAACTGGGCGATGGACTCATCACCGGGCTACCCCGAGGTGGGGCAATCTCGGACTCGCTAGCTCACGTCAAGCGTGGTGCCGACCGGGCCAACCGCACTATCGACAACTTCGAAACCACGGCATTGATCAACCTGCTGATGCTGCGACCTGACGAGACGCTCGAATCTGACCGGGTGGTTGAGGAGATCGGCTCGTCCATGATGGTCAACCTTCATTACATGTACGACCTGTTTCGTGAGACCGGCATCGAGCCTCCCTCCTACGTCGACCCGATCTGGGAGGAATACGTGGCCTTCCGGGCCAAGCGGGATGGTGAGCGCGATGTCACCGAAGCCCACGGGAGCCACTACGGCCATCTCGACCCAGAGGAGGCCCGGTTTGTGACACCGGAAACCATCGGAATCTTCTGCGTTGCTGGTCAACCGGGCGACATCATCGAGCAGCTCCACGAACTGGAGAAACAGGGTCTCGATGGCATCAACTTCATTGCCCCATCCGATCGCCAAGCCGAGATGTGCGATGAGTTCGCCGAGCAAGTAATCGCCCGCTACTGATGGTGTGGCGGCCGTCCCGAGTCATCGTCGCCGTACTCCCTTGCTTCCGAGCACCGTCTCCCACTGGTCTTGGACGGCTCCGTTCTCGGCATCGACATGGACACAGCCACGGCCCGCTATCTCAATCTGTAGAACCCCGGTGCCGCCGACCACGTCATAGCCCGTCACGTCATGCCAGAACGCTCCCCACGAGGTGGTGGCGGACCCTGGGCTTTCAGTCAACCGCACCCCGGACTCAACCAGAGCGATGAACCCATCACCGGAATACTCCGACTCGGAACGACCCACAACGGCTCCCGGCATCGGCTCGGTGAGCACGAGCTCAACGGTTGGCGCCGGCACCGAGGATCCCGACTGATCACGCCCAACCCATCCCGACATCCAACCCAGATAGGCCCGACGTTGCCTCGAGCTTGCTGCCACCGCGGCGAGGACCACGCCGATCACCCCAGCCCCCACGATCAGCCATCCCATGAACCGACAGTAACAACGTGGGTCGCCGTCGAGACCCTGATCCGAACCGACAAGAGATTCTGCGACCTGGCGAGCTGGCTGCCAGACTCTCATCGATGGCTGAGCTCGGATCCCGCAAGGTCGACGCCGATAACATGAGCGATCTGACCGAGGACGAGTTGTGCCGCGTTCTACGCAAAAGCACAGCTCGGTTGCTGGACCTTTGAGAGCCCGACAACGGCTCGTCACGTCTCAGAGCACACCCTCGGCCGCCTCTCGGATCACCCCGTTCTGGGGGTGGAGGATCGTGTGGTCGGGCGCGGTCGTGCAGATGCTGGTCGGTGGGCTCGTTCAGCACGCCTACACCAACTATGCCGTTCTGCTGCGAGAGGAGTTTGGCTGGGGTACGACGCTCATCGCCTTTGGCTTTGCCCTGAACCGGGTCGAAAGCGGACTGCTGGGACCACTACAGGGTTGGCTGCTCGACCGCTTCGGCCCGAGGCCGGTGATGAGCGCCGGCGCCATCATCATCGGCATCGGGTTGATGCTCTTCAGCACGGTGTCCAACGCCGTCGAGTTTTTCGCGTTCTATTTCATCGTGGCGGTCGGTGCCAGCCTCTCGGGCTTCATTACCGTCGTCACCGCGGTGGTCAACTGGTTCGACCGCAGAAGATCCCGCGCCCTCTCCCTCGTCCAGGCCGGATTTCCGCTCGGTGGTTTCTTGATACCGGTGGTTGTCTTCTGTCTGGAGCGGTATGGCTGGCGAGCAACCTCGTTTGGCTCAGGCATTGTCGCCATGGTGCTGGTCTTCGGCTTGGCCCAGCTCATGCACCGCCATCCCCATGACATTGGCCAGGAGGTCGACGGCGGCGATCAGGTGCTGGCCGATGGCACGGTGGTCAAGCGAGACCCGACACTCGACTTCACCCTGGAACAAGCGGTACGGACCAAGGCCTTCTGGTTTCTGAACCTTGGCCATGCCACCGCCCTTTTGGTGGTCGGTTCCACCATGACCCATCTCTCGGTGTACCTGACCGAGGAGCAAGGATTCACACTGCAACAGGCCGGATTCGTCGGCGGCACACTTCTGATGCTTCAACTGGTCGGTCAGCTGATCGGAGGCGCCCTCGGCGACCTCATGAACAAGCAGATCCTGGCCATCAT
>CALHBU010000429.1 GCA_937930655.1 uncultured Acidimicrobiales bacterium
CGTCGATGGTGAGATCGACCACCTGGCGGCCGTAGTCGGGGACCAGCCGGTTTGGGGAGTTCTCCATGACCTCCAGAAAGAAGTCATGGACCCTGGCCTGATTGAGAATCATGTGAGGGAACTCCGAGAGTCCATCCTCGGTGTCTTGCACCCGGCCGCTGCGCACAATGTTGTCCGGTTGTTCAGGGTGCGGAGTCCAGAAGGTTGTTTCGTTGACCCAGTAGCCCTCCTTCATGACCCGTTCGCTGAAGCCGAAGGCCTCGAACATCTCCATCGTTCGGCAGGCGATGCCGTCGGCCTGACCGAGGCGAAGGGGCCCCGGCTTCATCTCCACAAGGCGAGTGGTGATATCGGGAAACGCAGCCAGCTGAGCAGCCAGGGTGAGACCGGCCGGGCCGGAGCCGACGATCAGGACGTCGACGGTTTCCGGGGGTGGGCCGGTACCGCTTCGATCGGCCGGCTCGTACACCGCGGGGTCTCCCGGCCGGAAGCCGTTCAGGTGAAACTGCATACGTTGCGCTCCCCTCTGGTTCGTCGGCCAGCCAGCGCGGCCAGGGCCGCGAGTATCCACGACACCCGTTGCGACAGGCGAACGGAACGATCGATGTCGGCTCGTTGCGGGCTTGGTCCGTCCCCCAGGTGACCCCGGACTTCAATGGTGCCGTCGTAGTTGTTGGCACCACCCAGCGACACACCCAATGCGGCGGCAAACGCCGCCTCGACCACTCCCCCATTGGGCGAAGGATGATCGCTGCCATCCCGCATCACGATGCGAACCACATCCTGGGCTCGGCTTGGCATGGCCAGAACAACAGCGACCGCGGTTAGCCGAGCCGGGATCCAGTTGAGCAAGTCGTCGGTTCGGGCTGATGCCCACCCGAACCGGTGGTAGCGAGCCGACCGATGGCCGACCATGGCATCGAGGGTGTTGGCCATTCGATGAATCCACACGCCCCGGGAGCCAGCGACCCCCGCCCAGAAAACGGTGGCCGTCACCGCGTCGACGGTGTTCTCGGCCACCGATTCGATCACCGCCCTCACGATCTCTTCTTCACTGAGGTTGGTGGGATCTCGTCCGACCAGCGCCGTCACCGTCTCCCGGGCGGCATCGAGATCGCCGCCGTCGAGCTGATCGCTCACCGTCATTGCCACCTGGCGCAGCATTCGACCCGAACTGGCGACGGCAACACTCAACGCAGTACTGGCCGGATCTCCGAGAAGACGACGTCCGGGTTCGGTAACGGCCAGCGTCGCCATGGACGCCGCCAACAGATGTGCCACCCCAGCCGAGCGAGTGTCGCGGTAGGTGTGCTGCTCGAGCCAACCGAGCCCCTGCCCCAGCCGGGCGACCGGATGGACCGGGGTCAGCGGCTCACCGAAGAGCTCATCGGCCAGGATCCCAACAAGCGCCTCACTCTTGAACAGGGCGTCAGTCTTGAACAGGGCGTCCGAGCAACTGCTTGGCCGCGTTGCCAACCCGGTTGTTCAGGTTGGCCTGCCCGGCCACCAGAATCAGCTCGGCCAACTCAACTTCAGTGAAGTGATGGCGGAGCTCGGCCTGTAGGTCGGCGTCGAGCACATGGGTCGGGCCGCACATGGCATCGGCCAGACGAAGCGCACCCTGCCCGCGGTCGTCGAAGACGTCAGCCCAGGTTTCAGGCGAGCTCAGCGCTTCGATCTCGGTATCGGTGATCCCTCGTCGTCTCGCCGAGACGACATGGCCATCCAGTCAAGTGTCGCATTCGTTGACGATGGAGCTGCGAAGAAAGACCAGCTCCTTCAAGACCGCCGAGGCCGAGCCCTCTTCAGCCCACAGGGCCTTGCCGAATGACTGGTAGGAGTCGGTGGTTCCCTCCACTTTGTGGAGGACGTACGCCAGTGGTGCTCCAGAGAGCTTGGGACGAGACTTCATGGCAGCAGTATGACACCTGGCAGGCACGAGTCGCCGCCCCAGGACTTCGCTCCAACTAGGGTTTGTGGGGTGTCAAGCGACCAGTTGTCACCCAGCCCCCTCCTTTCAGTCGTCATGCCTTCGTTCAACGAAGAGTCGACTATCACCGAGATCGTCAAACGGGTCTTGGAATCACCCTGGACTGGTGAGTTGGTGATCGTCGACGACGGTTCGACCGATGGAACGCGAGCCTTGCTCTCGGAGATGAACGATGACCGTCTGGTCGTGATCCATCAGCCCGAGAACCGTGGCAAAGGAGCTGCTCTCCGTACGGGATTCGAAACAGCATCACTCGCCTATGTGATCGTCCAGGACGCTGACCTCGAGTACAACCCAGAAGAGTACGGAAACCTCTTGGAGCCTGTCCTCAAAGGTGATGCCGATGTCGTCTACGGCTCGCGGTTCTTGACTGACAAACCTCACCGGGTGCTGTTCTACTGGCACTCGGTCGGCAATCGGTTCTTGACGTTGTTGTCGAACATGATGACGAACCTCAATCTCACCGACATGGAGACCTGCTACAAGCTGTTCCGAGCGGAGGTGCTCGACTCGATCGAGCTCACCGAGGATCGCTTCGGGATCGAGCCCGAGATCACAGCCAAAATCGCAGCCGGAGGGTGGCGAGTCTGGGAAGTCGGCATCTCCTATGCCGGACGCACCTTCGAAGAGGGCAAGAAGATCGGTTGGCGTGATGGGTTCCGCGCCATTTGGGTCATTGTTCGCCACAACCTGACAACGCATCGAACCAAACGTCCGGCACCCGCCCTATGAACAAGCGAAACCCTGCCGGTTTCAGTGAAGCCGATGAAAACCTGGCCGAGATGCTGGACTCGCTGTCCGGCGCTTCCAATTACTTGGAGTTCATCGTCGAGCTCATGTCTCCCCACCTGTCGGGCCCAATTCTCGAGATCGGGTCCGGACTGGGAGATCTGACCGGACGGCTATCGACCCAACATCCTGTGACGGCAACCGACGTCTCGGAACGATGCCTTGATCACTTGACTGCGCAGTTCGAAGGAGACGACTCAGTTTCTGTCAAGAGGTACGACGCCATTGCTGGAGGACCAGTCGAAGGCCAACCGCCTGAAGGGTTTGGCTCGGCGGTCATGTCCAACGTCCTCGAACACTTTGCCGACGATGTTGCGGTGCTGTCCCAGCTCCGCCAGGTTGTCCGACCGGGAGGCACGATCGTTGTGTTCGTGCCAGCATTCGAGGCGCTCTACGGCGACTTCGACCAAAAGATCGGTCATCATCGCCGCTACACCAAACGGCGACTCGAGAAGAGTTTCGAAGCAAGCGGTTTGGCCGACTCAGAGCTTCGCTACGTCAATCTACCTGGATGGTTTGCCTGGCTCTTGACCGTTCGTTTGATGGGTATGACGCCGACTGGTGATGGCTTGGTCGGCGCCTACGATCGGTTCGTCATTCCGCTCGTTCGGGCTGTCGAAACCCGTGTTTCACCGCCATTCGGGCAGTCGGTGCTTGGAATCGCCACCGTTCCGAGCACCTGAGTCGGGGTCAGCTCTCCCTCGGCAACCAAAATTCGACCATGGCCTGTCGACTCGATGACACCTCGACTCGCTCGTAGTCGCTATTCAGTAGGTGTCCGGCGATTGCCTCGATGTCGTCATCTCTGAAATGTGACGCGACGAACCACACTGGCTGCCGGTCTCTAGTGGCCTCATCTACCCAGATGGCGTACTCCTCTGGCACGCCCCGTCGACTACCCATGACGATGTGATCTGCGTCGTGGATCGTTAGCGGATAGAGCGAGATCGAGAGCAGCGATCCGTCCTCATCGATGGAGACACCCTCATCTGCGTAAATGGCGTAGGCCCAGGGTGACGCGTAGTAGACCAACACCTTCTCACCCGCCAACCGGCGATCCGCTAGATCCTCTACCAGCGGTCGGAGGTCCTCCTGGGGGTAGGGCGTGGGGTCGACCCGATGCTCAACGGTCCAGAGCAGTGCGAGCGCGGCGAAGGCGGCCGCGAAAGCATCAGACGTTCGCCGTTCGACCGACGGAAACAACGATCGAAGTTCAGAAAGACCCATTCCGATCAGAAGAATGATGCCGGTCAGAAGATGGGAGTCGGTGCGCCCTCCGCCAAGCGGTGCTCGCTCCAGCGTTGCAAGGACGGCAGTGACAACGACCGGCCCGAGGAAGAGCATCGCCAAGAGTGGTCGGCGGGCGATGAGCACAACGGTCGCCACAATGATGACCGCCCAAAGGAGCGACAGCGGCCGCACACTGAACATGAATTCCAGCGTCCTGTGGAGCGCTGCGCCCAAGTCGGACAGATACTGTCCGAGGCCGTTTTCGGGGGCCAGATATCGCTGCGCCCAGTATTTGTTGAGCATCGGGTTATCGACCGAATGGCGAAGGACCGTCAACCAGAACACGAGCGTCAGCAAGCCAATGGCAGCAAACGACGGGACGGCCAACTTGGCGTTCTCCCGTCGGTCCTTGTCGAGAACGAAACCAAGACCGGTGACCGCGCAAACTGCGAAGATCGTCACCAACGAGATGCCCGAGGTGAACATCGCAATTGCGGAGGCAACAACGAAGTCCCTCCATCGCCGCCAGTCGTTGAGACCTTCAAGGAGTCTCCACCCGACGACGATGAGCACGAGGCTGGCGAAACTGTCGAACGTGTACTGCTTCACCCGGCTGGAATGGGTCATGTGGACCGGCGCCCACACCACGAGGAGTGAGACGGCAGCCGCAATCCATGTGCCGGTGTGGGCTTTCAGCACGAACCAGAGCATTGGGGCCAGCGTGACGCCGAAAAAGAGGGGAATTGCCAGGAAGGTGATGGATGAGTTTCCGAAGAGCACCCCAGCCACCTTGAGGAGGCCGACAAAACCGGGAGCGGTCAAGCCGACAGTCGGAATGTCACTCCAAGGAAGCCGATATGCCGCCGCAACCCAGGCGTCGTCAAACCACAGCGACGATGGCCACAGCGGCTTGTAGCGGGCCACGACGGACAACACGAGCAGCCCGAGGCCGATCGTCAGGTCCTTGGCTGTCCGTGTCGACAGTTTTCGCCCGGGGTAGTCAGTCACCGTCGACACCGGCCGTGCCCCTTCCTCAGCCCGTCAATGGCGACACGCTATCGTCCACACGATGCCGAATGATGGAACTGGTGCGGCGGTCGGCTCGGTCTCAGTTGGGGAGCTCTCTCTGCTCGCCAGGTACGGCGCGGTGTCTGTCTTCAACATCGGTGTTCATCAACTGATCTTGCTGCTGGCCAACTCCTTCTGGGGATGGCCAGGCGGTTGGGCCAACGCCTTTGCGGCATCGCTGGTTGTGATTCCGGCCTATCTCTTGAGCCGCCATTTCGTGTGGAAAGTTCAAGGCGAACATTCTTGGCGGCGTGAGATCCTTCCCTTCTGGATCATCTCGGCAGCTGGGCTGGTGGTCTCCACCGGCTTCGCAGCTTCAGCTCAAGCAGCCTTTGGGAGTGGGGTGGCCGTCAACGCCGCCAGCTTTGTCGGGTACCTCATCGTCTGGGTCGCCAAGTTCTTCCTGATCGGAAGGATCTTTCAGTGAGCGGATCGAGAAAGAGGTACCGCTGTCCTTCCTCCGTCATTGGCTCTCCGTAGCCGTGAACTGGAGTTCGGCCCAGACCGGCTGATGGTCGCTGGCGGTCGGGGTCAGCTCTACCCCCACCTGGCTCGCAGTGAGGTGGCGAACGTACAGATGATCGAGGGCGAACCTCCGACCAAAACGACGAAAGCTCTTCATCGATCCATCGGTCAGCCGCTCAAAGCCAACCGAGTGAAGAGGGCCGTCGAAGCTCCTCAAACTGCGAGCTGAGGCCGCGTTGAAGTCCCCGCCAATAATGCAGGGCTGCCGGTGCCCGTCGACGGCAGTGGCCATCGAGCCAACTTGGGCCACCCGTCGCCGGACCGACAGCAACACCGTCTCGAGATGGACGCTGTGGGCCACAACCTCGAACCCGTCGACCTCGACGACGGCACTCGCCACCGACCGCTCCTGGCCCATGACCAACGCCGTATGCGGGAGTGGTGTTTCGACCACGTTGCCCATGGGCCACGGCGACAGTACGGCGTTGCCGAACAGCGTTCCGGTCTTGGGATGAATCGCAGGCGCAGCGAATCGGAACTCCAGATCGAGGCATGACGCCAGGTCAGCCACCGCCCGCGGCGACATCTCCTGCACCAGAAGTACATCTGGAGTCCGCAGATATTCGCTGGCTTGGATCTCGGCTGCCGCCTGTTCGATGTTGCGCCCTAGTTCGATGTTCCAAGACACCACCAGCATGAATAGGTCAGACCCAGCTAACAGTCATCGAACCGCGTCATCGTTTGAGCCATGACCTCGTCGCTGGCCTCGGCGACAATTTGAACGGTTGAAGGACCGGATGGGATGGCACCAAGGTGTACCCGAAACTGGTCGGATGCAGGTACCTCATACACGTGGCTTTGATGGATGAAGTTCCCGGCGGGGTCGAGAATCCGCATCCGGACCTCTAGACCTCCCAGCGTTGCGTTGTCGAGAAGCGCGGCGAACAGGCGCTTGTCGTTTTCATCGCACGAGCTGGGGCTCGCATCCCATGTGATCGTCACACCATCGCGGTCGTTGACCTCTCCGGTCGTCCCTCCTGTGGTTACCTCCGGTTGGACGAACGGAGGAGAAGCTTCGGGGCCCACAGGGTCCGAATCGAAAAGACGAAAGCCGAATACGGCCATGACGACACCAACCAAAAGCACGACTGAAACCACTGAAAACAGCACCAGCCCGATCAGAACCTTGAAGACTGAGGAGCGACCGCCACTTGGTCGTCCGGTCGCGACGGTCGGAGGAACCGGCGACGGCTGTTGGGCCACATGAGTCTGGTTCGGAGGGGCTGGAGGAGCCAGGGATCCCGCTCGGGCAGGTCGAACTGATGGCTGAGGAGGCGCTGGAACCTGTGCACCGTTCTCAAGGTTGTTGACATCCATCAGCATGCTCCAAGATCGTCAACCCAAACGTTGCCATGGCGGGCTGGGCCCCGCCTGAGACCTACGAACCCGAAGCGGACGAGTGAAAATGCCCCGTCATTGGCTGGTTGCTGATTGATTGGCTGGCGGGGCTAACGGGACGAAGTTCGAACACCCACGCGTAGGTCAGGGCCTGCCTTCTAGAGCCTCGAGTGCTCTTTGGCAGAGAGACTCGCTGTCAGCGGTGAGTTGGGGCATCACTTGCTGGAAGGGCAGTTCGTTCAGCGCCTCGACGATCCCAGGAA
>CALHBU010000430.1 GCA_937930655.1 uncultured Acidimicrobiales bacterium
CGCGACGCGGTCGCCCTATTCGCAGAGCTTCGAGCCGCCAATCCCGACGTTGCCTTCGTCATCAGCGGCAACATCGGACCCCGCGGAGACGGCTACGCTGTAGCGGACGCAATGACCGCCCTCGATGCGGCTCGGTATCACCAGGCTCAGATCCAATCGTTCGCCGCCGCAGGAGCCGATCTCGTGTCCGCCTTCACCATCAACTACGCCGATGAAGCAATCGGAATCATCCGCTCGGCCACGAACCTCGGCGTGCCCGTCGTGATCTCCTTCACCCTCGAGACCGACGGCAACCTGCCGACCGGACAATCGCTCGCCGACGCCATCGACGAAGTCGACGCCGCGACCGACCGCTCAGCTGCCTACTTCATGGTCAACTGCGCCCACCCATCGCACTTCGCCCACATCTTTGACACACCCGGCCCCTGGGACCGCATTCGAGGCGTGCGAGCAAACGCATCGCGCATGAGCCACGACGAGCTCGACAACGCCACCGAACTCGACCGCGGCAACGAGGCCGAGCTCGCAGCCGGCTACAGCGAACTCGCCGAACAGCTGCCACAACTGGCGGTCGTCGGCGGCTGCTGCGGCACCGACATCGCCCACCTGGACCACATCAGCTCGGCCCTCAGCGTCAATAGGATTCGGCCATGAACGAGAAGGAGACGGACGCAGGCCTGGCGACGACGCCGGGCTATCGGTACGCAGAGGTCGCAGGCAACCAACTCTTTGTTGCCGGACAGGTACCGCTGGACTCGTCTGGCTCGCTCGTCGGAGAGGGCGACGCCGCAGCTCAGGCGACGGCATGTCTCGACAACCTCATGACTCTGCTTGCCGTGCATCGGTTCGACGTGACTGACGTCCGTCACATGGTCGTCTACGTGGTTGGTGAACACCAGAAGCTGACGAGCGCTTGGGCCGCTGTGACTCGATGGTTCGAGGGCAGCGTTCCGCCGGCGACGCTCCTCGGCGTCAACCTGCTCGGTCATGAGAACCAACTCGTCGAGATCGACGCAACGATCGTTCGACGTTCTTCCTGAACCAACCGAGGACTTCTGAACCCGCCGGCGTTCTCAGTCGTTGCTGCGGGTTCGGCGGTCCTCGGCGCAGCGCTCACCGCGCGCCTTCATCTGTTGGCCAGACACCACAACCACCGTCAACCGGCCAGTCGTCGGGCGGTCCTGACTCATCGGGCGAGCAACCCGAAGGTCGCCAAGCGACCGCCGGATTCTCAAGGGCTGCACCTCAGTTGTGTGAGCTGGTGTGAGATTTCTGTGAGATCTCAAAACTAGAAAGAGGCTCGCACCGAAGTGCAAGCCTCTGACCAGGACATTTGGTGGCGGGGGTAGGATTTGAACCTACGACCTTCGGGTTATGAGCCCGACGAGCTACCTGGCTGCTCCACCCCGCGGTGGAGTACTAACTCTAGCACTCGGGTGGGGGAGCTCCACAAGGTCTTTTGTTCTTATGGGCGCCCTTCGATCGGAACGGCCCCGATCTAGGCCTCTGGGACCAATCTCGAAGACTTCTAAAGATTCGAACCATCAACGACCGATGCAGGGTCCACGAATCAGCCGAGGGCGACTGGCTCAAGGAACTATCCCAATGCTCCAGGGAATCACGTTGCCAGTTGCCGCCAAGGTTTGCGCTGCCGTCTGCCTCACTGGCGGAGCAGGCATCACCACCTACCGGGTCGCTGATCTTGGCGAGGACACGACCACCGTCGTTGCCACGGACTCTTCCCCCGCCGCACTGGCCTTCGATGATGCACCTCGCACCGATACGGCCGAGGTGATCTCGGACATGACCGCGGCGGAGACCGAGATGACCGCCAACCTTGAGGCCGCCGAGCCACCTGCCAAACCGGCGGCCGAGCCCGAGGAGAAGGTGGAGGCAGCCGACACCGAGCCTCCGGACATCGTCGTCCTCTCCCCCACCAACGACAGCAAGCATGAAGAGGCGACGATCGTCTTCGAGGGAGAAACCGAGCCGGGCGCAACCGTGACAGCCGGGCCCTATGCCGCCGACGTTGATGAAGACGGCAAGTGGCGAATCGAGCTCATTCTGTCTCCCGGGGCCAACAGCACAACGTTCAAGGCCACCGACGAGGCCGGCAACATCGGCTCCGCCACCATCAAGGTGTGGTTGGTCGAAGAAGAGTCGGACAAAAAGGACGACACCCACGACAAGACCGAAGACAAAGACCACGAAGACAAAGACCCCAAAGACGACAAGTCTGAGGTGGTCGATGTGACGTTCACCGCCAACCAAAAGTACGGCAGCAAAGACGCCACCAAGCCTTACGACGTGTTCTGGGGAACAGCGACCCCGGGCTCAACGGTAACCATCTCCTCTACCTACGGTTCGGCAACCGTCGAAGTCAACGAGAAGGGCAAGTGGGAGAAGAAGGTGTACTTCGAGGAGGCTCCGGTGGGCGAGCCATTCACCGTCACCTTGACCGCTACCAATGGCTCCGAAACGTTCAGCTACGTTGTCAAGCCTGCGCCCGAGAAGGACGAATCACACCACGACGACTCGAAGCACGGCAACACGAGCGAAAAGTAGCTAGTCCCGGTCGAGACCCAGCAACTGGGCTTCGGCTTCTACGGCGGCCACCACCGCTTCGAACGCCGGCCGGCTGCTACTCGAGACGCGGTGGACGAGGTCGACAACCCGGTGAAAGGGTTCCTCCAACTCCAGAATTTCGACCCCATCAGGAATGTGGCCCTGAAGTCCGAGATCGGGGATGAGGCTGGCCCCGGCCCCGGCCTCGACCATCAAGATCGAGGTCGTGTAGTCGTCGAGCTCGTGTACAACGTCGGGCTCGAAGCCGGCATCTCGGCAGGCTGCGATGACACATCGACCGCACGAGTAGTCGGCTGGCGAGGCGATGAGCGACCGCTCCTTCAATTCGATGAGTGATGGGACGGTGTCGGCCAGGGGATCATCACTCCGAACCACCAACTTGAACCAGTCTCGACACACCAGACGCCGCCCAAGACTGTCATCGACCGACCGTGAGGCCGCCACGTAGTCGACGGCAAAGGTCGCATCCAGACCGCCGGATCGCACTGCCTCGATGCTGTCGTCGCAGTCAGCTTGCCGGGTCCGCAACTCGACGTCGGGATGTTCGGCCGCCAGCCGCCGAAGGACACCGGGAATGATGTTGGCCGCCACCGACTCCATCACCCCGACCCGAATCACCCCGGCCGCACTGTACTGCACCCTCTCAATGGCAGCCTGAGCTTGTTCCAGCTGGGCCAAGACCACATCGGCGTGGATCACCAACTCCCGGCCAGCATCGGTGAGCTGCACGTTGCGACCAACCCGCTCCAGAACTGCAACGCCGGTGGTCTTCTCCATGGCCGATAGCTGTTGGGAGACAGCCGAGGGAGTGAAACCGAGGTGGCCGGCGGCCGCAGCGATAGTGCCCTGAACCGAAACTTCTCGCAGCATTCGGAGTTGTTGCACGCTGAGGTCCATGACGGCGAAGGTACCAATGATTCAGTAGTCATGCTTATGAATAGAAGACGCTATTCATCGCTTTTACTAATGAATGTGTGGCCTCACACTGAGAAGCATGTTCACCATCTTCTGCCCCCAATGCGACAAACGGCACCTCGTGGGTACCCGGCGAATCGTCCGCTTCGAGAACACCTCCGATGGGCCACGGGCTCAGGTCAAATGCCTACAGGGACACCTGGTGACAACCGACTTTGGCCGAAACCAGAAGAAGCCTGGGGCTGAGCCCGCTCCTTCGCCCGGCCACCGGGGCCGGACGGACGATGACTGCACCGAGGCGGCGTAGGGCCCCGCAGTAGGAAGAGGACCGTGTGGTTAGGAGCGAACCTGTGGTTACGAGAGAACCGTCTGGTTGCGCGACCCTGGGTGGGTGTCCGCTGGCCCCGCTCGCATTCCGACCAAGGCATTAGTCGTTCTTGTCGGGCCGTCCGGCGCAGGCAAGACCACGTGGGCCGAGCAGTGGTTCCGGCCCGATCAGGTGGTTTCCTCCGATGACATTCGAGGTCTGGTCGGGACCGGACCCCACGATCAGCGAGCAGGAACTGATGCCTTCGATGTGCTGAACCTAGTAGTCGAGCGTCGTCTGAAACGAGGTTTGCTCACAGTCGTCGACACGCTGGGCCTGGACGACAAACAACGAGCCACGTGGCTCGACATGGCAGCCAAACGAAAGCGGCCAACGGTTGCTGTTGACTTTGACGGTGACCCCAAGGAGTTCAGGGCCCGCAACAAATCCCGGGAGCGACCGGTGCCGAGCAAGGTAGTTACCAACCAACTCAAACGGTGGGGTGAGGTGCGCCCTCAGCTCGCCGGCGAGTTCGACTCCATTGTCTCCCCCACCGACGGTGTCCAGATCATTCCACCCGCACTACGCGATGCGCCACCCGCCCGGCAACAACAAAAGGAACGCCCCGTGAACCTCTCGTTCGGACTTCACCTGCCCAGCTTTGACTGGCCTGGGGGCAGTGAGGAACTAGGGGCCAACCTGGCCCGAATCGGCGCTGAAGCGGAGCAAGCCGGCTTCGAGAGTCTTTGGGTGATGGACCACATGCAACAGATTCCCCAGGTCGGTCGGGCGTGGGACCCAATGCTCGAGAGCTACACCACGCTCGGCTTCCTGGCCGCTGCCACCAACCGCATCCGGTTGGGCACGATGGTCACCGGAGTGACCTATCGAAACGTTGGTCTTCTGGCCAAGACCATCGCCACCCTTGACGTCCTCTCCGGCGGTCGGGCGTGGTGTGGCATCGGCGCCGCGTGGTTCGAGAAGGAACACCGAGCGTACGGCTGGGAGTTCCCCGGCGACGGCGCCCGACTCGATCTGCTGGAGGACGCTCTCCAGGCCCTTCCCCTCCTCTGGGGCCCCGGCTCGCCTGCGTTCGAGGGCAAGACGCTGCAACTTCCCGACACCACCTGTTATCCCCGACCACTCCAGGACCCGCTGCCGATTCTGGTCGGTGGCTCAGGCGAGCAACGGACTCTCAAGCTGGTGGCCCAGTACGCCAATGCCTGCAACCTGTTTGGTGAGCCGGAGGTCGTCGCCCACAAAGTCGAGGTGCTCAACCGGCATTGCCGCTCCGTCGACCGCGACCCGGCGGAGATCAACGTCACCCAGCTATCGCCGGTCCTTGTGGCCGCTGACAACGGCGATCTGGCAAGACGAGTTCATGCTCTTCAAACCGGAGGAGCCACCACCGAAGATGTCATCGAACGCACCACCGCGGGAACAGCCGACGATCACATCGGCCGCTTTCGACTGCTGCAGGAAGCGGGCGTCGACTCCGTGGTGGTGAGCCTGGCCGATCTTTCGCTCCCCGGCTCGATCGAGAACTTTGCTTCGGTGATCGACACGTTCCGTTAGCCCGACAGTGCCTCACTACAACTCCAACTGACGCCTGCGGCCATCTGCGCGAGGGTGGAACCATGACGGCACGACCTCTCGACGGCATACGAGTACTCGATTTCACCCGGGTGGTGGCAGGCCCCAGTTGCAGCAAGGCGCTAGTCGATCTAGGCGCCGAGGTCATCAAGGTCGAACCCCCGGAGGGCGACACCACTCGCTTCGCCCACCCACGAGTCGACGGCATGGCCGTCTATTTCGCCCAGCAGAACGCCGGGAAGAGGTGCGTGTCTCTCGACCTTGCCACCGAGGCCGGTCGGGACATTGCCCGTCAGCTGGCCGACCAGGTCGACATCATCGTCGAGAACTACCGACCGGGTGTGGCCGAGCGTCTTGGGGTTGGCTACGAGGAGGTCTGCCAGACCAACCCCGGTGTCATCTACTGCTCGATCTCCGGCTACGGCCAAACCGGCCCGGCCTCGCAACGGCGGGCCTACGCCCCGGTGATTCATGCCGAGTTGGGTCTGCTGGAAATGACGGCCCGTCGCCGTGACCAGCCCATCCTCAACGAGATCGCCGGCTGGGCCGACCTTCAAGCCGGTCTCCAAGGAGCGTTGGCCATCACCGCCGCCCTTCATCACCGCACCACCTCGGGCGTGGGGCAACACATCGACGTTGCCATGGCCGATGCCGTTCTGCAGATGACCGAATGGTCGGCGGTAGAGCTCAACGGTGGCGAGCAGGGTGAGTTCCACATCTTCGGCGGCGCCAACGCCCCGGTTCTGACCCTGGGCGACGGCACGACCGCTGTCATTCCCGGCGACCCAGTGACCAATTGGAAAGCGTGGCTGCGGGTGATGGGCAAGCGAGACGGCGAGCTGGCCGACGATCCCCGGTTTGTCGATCGGCCAACCAGGCAAGCTCATCGGGCCGACATGTTGGCCATCCTCAACGAGTGGGCCGCCACCATCCCCGACTTCGACTCGTTGGAGCAGGCCATCGACGTGAGCCGGTTGGCTGCCGGGCAGGTCAAACCCATCAGCGACGTTCTCACCGACGAGTGGGCCGAGCATCGAAATTCGGTTGTCGACGTGGGCGAAGACCAGCCGATCCTGGTTCCGAAGGCCGCGTTCCGCTACTCCGACCTCGAGGTCGGGGCCCACGGCCACCCCGGTCTGCACGGTGACCAGAACCGGTCCGTGCTTTCCGAACTGCTCGGCCTGTCGGCAGCCGAGATCGACAAGCTGGAAGAGGCGGGAGCGGTTGTGAGCAACGACGTAACTGCCAACCGCTAAGCCCCCGCCTGGTCCCACTCGATTCCCATCCAGCCCACGATTACGGTGCTGCCATGTCTGAAAACACCGAACTATCGGTTGGCGATCGAGTCGAGATCCACGAGCTGCCGGGCCGCTACGGCGATGCCATCGACGACCGCAACTGGGATGGCCTCGACAAGGTGTTCACCCAAGACGCGGTGTTTGACCTCACTGGCGTTGGCTCTCGAGTGTGCACCGGACTCGACGACATCAAGTCGTTCATGGAATCCGAAGCAGCCCACCCCAAGACCCACATGATGACCAACATCTACGCCGACGCCGACGGCGACGGCGCTCAGATGCGTTCCCGCATCGTGGCACTGCTGGGCAAGGGACGGACCGGAACCGCCAGCTACTACGACCAGCTGGTCCGCACTCCCGACGGTTGGCGGATCAAGCACCGGGTATGCAGCACCCACCGGATCGACAAGCGGGAAGCCGAAGTCGACCGCAACGGCATCGCGCTCTAGGCGACCAGCCCGACGGTGAGCACAAAAGGAGACTGGCAACCGGACCAGTACGCCCGGTTTGCGGCCGAGCGGCGGTTGCCCTTCGATGAGCTAGCTGCCATGTGCACCTCGGCCGACGGCGGTCTGGTCTACGACATCGGCTGCGGCCCAGGCTCGCTCACCGCCGAACTGCTCGACACACTCGGCGCGGGTCGGGTTGTCGGCACCGATACCAGCCCGGCCATGTTGGCCAAGGCTCACCCGCTCGCTCACGATCGGCTGACGTTCGAGGAGAGCGATCTCCGAGAGTTCACTGCCGCCGAGCCGGCTGCCATCGTGTTCTCCAATGCCGCCCTCCAATGGGTCGATAGCCACGCCGACGTGTTGACTCGCTGGCACGGCCAGCTCGCTCCCGGGGGACAACTTGCAGTGCAGGTACCCACCAACAGCACCCACCCGGCCTACCGCTTGGCCCGGGAGATGGGCCAGGAGCTGGCTGACTGGTTCCCCGACGGACCACCAACGCTGGCCCCCGACACCGTCGGCCATCCCGAGGAGTACAGCCAGATCCTCCACAACCTCGGCGCTGTCGACCAGAAGGTCATGTTGCGGGTCTACCCCCATGTACTCGACGCCACCTCCGAGGTCACCGAGTGGATCAAGGGCACCGCCCTCAACAGCTATCGGGACGCGCTGAGCGATGCTCAGTTCGAGGAGTTCCTTACCGTCTACACCCAGCGCCTACTGGCCGAGGTCGGCGACCAGTCGCCCTACCTCTTCACCTTCCGCCGCATCCTCATGTGGGCCCGCTTCTAGCCCTCTTCAGAACGCGACGCGTGCTGAGCGAGGGTTAGGCGTAGGAGACCTGGCAGAAGCCGTGGTTGCAGTAGCCGTTGGGAACCTTGGCCAGATACTGCTGGTGGTAGTCCTCGGCGTAGTACCACTGGCCCTCGTCGGCGATCTCGGTTGTGATCTCACCGAACCCGCCAGCGGCGAGCGCAGCCTGATACTGGTCCCGGCTGGCGATGGCGGCCTCGTACTGCATCGCTGAGTTGGTGTAGATGGCCGACCGGTACTGGGTGCCGACGTCGTTGCCCTGCCCCATGTACTGGACCGGGTCGTGGTTTTCCCAGAAAACCTTGAACAGATCGTCGAGCGACACCTTGGACGGATCGAACACGATCAGCACAGCCTCGGTGTGGCCGGTGCGACCAGTGCAGGTCTCCTCATAGGTGGGGTTGGGTGTGGTGCCGCCGCTGTAGCCAGCAGCCGTGGTGTACACGCCATCCATCTGCCAGAAGAATCGCTCGGCTCCCCAGAAGCAACCCATGCCGACGACCAGCGTGTCCATCCCGTCGGGCCACGGCGGCGTGAGGGGGTTGCCGTTGACGTAGTGAGCGTCGGGCACGGGGATAGGAGTGTCTCGGCCAGGGAGACAGTCTTCGGGGGCGGGGACGGTCAGATCCTTGGTGAAACGGGAGAACATGCCAAAACGCTATCAGGCCTCGCCGCTGTCGCTCCCTGCGGCCGGCTCAATACCCAGCAGCTGGCCCAGCTGTTCGAGGGCCGCCTGGGCCTCAGCCCGCAGTCGGGCCGCTTCCTCGGCATTGCCGGTGGCCTCGGCCGTGTCGGCCCGATCCAGCAACTCATCGGCCGATGCAAGCAGGTCGGCGGCCGACATGCCCTCGAAGTCGGTCGAGGGGCTCGGCGTCGAGCCAGGGTCGACATCAGGGTCGTCGTCATCCTCCGACGGCGGAGGTGTCGGCGCGTCCACCGTGACGCCGGCAATAGCGTCCTCCAGGTTGCTCGCCATAAAGATTCGGTCGCCGTTGACGGCAATAACCCGATTGAGTTTCGGCACTGCCACATCAGCGTCGGCCTCGACATACAGCGGCCGCACGTACACCACCGTGTTGGCCATGAGAACCATCTGCATCTCACCAAACAGCACGGTCGAACCCTGGAGGTCGAGCGGCGTGATGTAACCCGAGATGTCGCTCTCCTTCTGAATGTCGGAGTTGACCAGATCGGGTGCGGCCACCTGACCGGCCGGTAACTCGTAGAGAATCAGCTCGCCGTAATTCCCCGGATCGGAGCGGCCGACAATGATGGCAGTGAGCTCGGGCCGTTCGCTGGCGCTGTCGCTACTGGAGCGAGGCACAAAGGCCCGCTGCACGATGAACTCCGACTCGGTCTCGCCCGGTAGCTGGGTAACCCGGTACTGGGGGACCATGGGGTTGCGGTTGCCGGCAGCCGTGGTGTCCTCGGCGCTGGCGTTGCGGCGGGGCTGGGTGGCAACGCTCCAGGCCAACCCACCCTGGAGGAACTGGACCGGATTGGTCACCTGGTAGGTGGCCCACATCTCTGTCTGCACCCGGAAGATGTCCGACGGGTAGCGGAAGTGCTCAGCCAAGGCATCGGGGATCTGGTCGGACGAGACGAAAAGATCGGGAAACGACTTGGCATAGGCGGCGATGATGGGATCGTCGTCGTCGATGACGTACATGGTGACCGTGCCGTCGTAGCTGTCGACCACGGCCTTAACCGAGTTGCGAACGTAGTTGTAGCCGCCGTTGAGGTCGGCATTGCTCGGAACCGAGGTGCCCGACACCCGTTGCGAATACGGGAACCGAGAGGTGGTGGTGTAGGCATCGATGACGTACACCACTCGACCATCGAGGACGACCGGGTAGGGATCGCTGTCGAACTCCAGGAAGGGTGCAATCTGTGACACCCGGTCTTCGATGTCCCGGTTGTAGATGACCCGAGAGTCGTCGGTGACGAAGTTCGAGATCAACGGTTCGATCTGCTGGAAGCGGAGCGAGAACGCGGTGCGCCGGAGGAACGACCCGAGAGGAACGCCGCCCTCACCGTCGTAACGGAAGAGTGCGTCCTGGGCGTTGGTGGGATAGTCGACCTCGCCCCGGGTTGCGCCGACGATGGCATAGCCGCCCAGGTTTTCGCCGAAGTACACCTGCGGCTGGTCGAGGGTGGCGCCGAAGGTCTCGTTGACTTCGAGGTTGGGGCCCGTGCCCGACACGTAATACACGGGCTCCCCACTGGACACCCGGTCTCCCGCCGCCACCGCGGCCCCGTACCCGTGGGTGAAGGCCACATGCTGGTTTTCCCAGCCAACATCAATGCCATCGAGGTTCAGCCCTCGAACCGACAGGACCACCGGCTCGAGATTGCCGTCGACAAGATAACGATCGACATCGAGTCGCTCGCTGAATTCGTACCACTGACGTTCACCCTGGCTTCGGGTAAACGCTTCGGTGGCCAACCCGGCATCGACCAAAGCCACGTCCTCGAGGATGTCGGCTGACTCCTCGACGCCTTCTGCGGTGAGGGTTGGCACATAGCCGTAGGCCTCGCGGGTGAGCTTGCCGTCGTCGAATCCGTAGGCGAACCGGGTGGCTTCGATGTTGCGCTCGATGTAGGGCGTTTCGCGAGTGGACTGCTCGGGCACGACACGGAGGCGTTGGTAGAGCGCGGGATAGATGCCGCCGATGACAAGGTGACTGACCGCCCACAGGCCCATGGCCACCAAGGGAAGACCCCAACCCTTTCGCCACACATTGGCCACGAAAAGGACAGCACCAAACAACGAGATGATCGACAACAGCTGCAGTGCTGGAAGCTGGATCTCGACATCGGTGGTGAGTGCGCCGTCAAGGACGCCCCGGGTCGAGCTGACAAGTTCGTACCGGTCGTGCCAGTAGGCGGCGGCTCGAAGGACGGCCAACACGGCGAGCAGCCCGGACACGTGGAGCTTTACGCCGTTGGTGAACCGCTGGGCCGGTGTTGCTGAGGCTCGGATGCCGCCGTTGAGATAGTGGGCAATGAGCGAGATGAGCAGAGCGAAGACCAGGGTGGCAAAGAACCAGTCGATCAGGAACGTCCAGAACGGCAGCTCGAAGACGTAGAACCCGGCGTCCCGACCGAACTGCGGGTCCTTCCAACCAAACTCACCACCGTTGCGGAAGAGCAGCCAGGTCTCCCACTCGCCCGACGTGTTGACTCCAGCTACTAAGGCAAAGACGGCCGAGACGGTGAGCCGGATCTTGCCGGTGTGAGGCCCGACCAGCTCGTGATAGCGCTCGATGAGATCTTCCTCCGGACTTTCGGCCCGGAAGGTCGGCGCCATGCGATCGGCCAAGTAGAGGTTGCCGTAGAGCAGCAAGAAGAAGACACCGCTGAAGACCAACACCATCACGATCTGGGTGCCGACCATGGTCTGCCAGACCGACCCGAGATCGAGGTTCGAGAACCACAACCAATCGGTGTACACCTGAGCTATTCCGCTGGCTGAAAGGAACAGCACCAGCAGCAGGCCGAAGCCGGCCGCCACTAACGCCCGAAGGCGCTTCGATCGATTACCACTCCGGACGGGGCGCATCACTCAGCAGGGTACCGCTCGACGGCAGGTGCCTGAGATCGGACTGCTGGGTTATTGTGTCGAGCTGTTTGGCTGCTCAGAAACTCGTGTCAGGAAGGAGCGGCGACAACGAGGCAACGGCACCCCGGTGAACCGGGCGGCAGGACATGCCCGGTTGGGAACTCCTCGGACTTCTTCACCGACCCAGCCAGCGTGTTGTCGTAGCAGTCAGGGCCCGCCTCGACTCGAGGATCACTGATCCAGACGACCGAGCTTCCCTTCTTGAGGGCCGTGAAATAGCCGAGGGCGAAGGCGTTGGCCAACGCATCGTCGACCAAGTCGGGGAGCAGGTTCGAGCGTGCCTCGCGGTAGTGAGCCCGAATGGGCTCGGTGGCTTCGTTCTTGTCACCTGCGTCAGTGACCACCCGTTCGACCTTCAGCCGCAGCGGGCTCAGCAGCTGCTCGATGACGGTGGCGACCAGATCGTCGACAAGCGAGGAGTCGATCTTGGCTGAGCCCGACGATGTGGCGCCGGCCGTTGCGGCCGCGCCTAAAGCGGTCTGGAGAGATTCTCGGTAGGGGCCCTCGAGGCCATCCTCGGCTGGAAGGTCGGTGGTCGAGATGTCGCCCGAGGACTGGCGCAGCAGATCGAGAATGAGGCTTTGATCGTCGGCCAACGCCCGTTTGATCTGGCGTCGCAGATCGGGCCCGAGTCTGGTGAGGGCGATGTCTCGATCCAGAAACGGCTCGGGCGCAGCTGGTTCGTCAGGGGTTTCGTCGGCTTCGGCGGTTTCGACGACTTCGACACCGGGGGCATCGGCGACCATGGTGGCCGTACTGGCCGTTGCCGGTAGGACCTCGCTTTTTGTTGCTCCACTCTTTGTTGACTGGCTCGTTGTTGCGCTGCCGGGCTCAGCCTTTGGCTTGGACTCAGCCTTTGGCTTGGTCTCAGTCTTTGGCTTGGACTCAGTCTTGGGTTTGGTCTCAGCCTTCTGCTCAGCCTTATCGGCCTTCGGCTTGCTCTCGGCCTTCGGCTCCGGCTTGTCGACCTTCGGCTTGCTTGACTGGTTCGGCTGCGCCTCGCCGACGGTGCTGTCGCCCGACTGAATGCGATCGAAAAGCTCGTCGATGTCGGGCATCGGGTCGACATCTTCGTCGTCGGGCAAGCCAGGCAAAGGAAGATTGGCGCCTCGAGCGTCGAGCTCAACCGCCAGTTCAGCCGCTTGACGATTGTCGCTTGATTCCGGCACTCGGCGACCAACCGCCTCCATTGCGGCACGAGCGTCGGGCACCGCAGTGACCAGCTCCCCCATCGCTTCGTCGAGATCCTTCCGAACAACGGCCAGCGAACGGGCCAGCCGATCGCGGGCCGCCTTCACCTGATCGAGCTGCTGGCGGCCGGTGCGGCGGCGCTTGACCAGATCGGCCAGCACTTTCTCTCGCACCGCCTGGGCCTCGTTGAGCATCTGCCGAGCCTGTTCACGAGCAGCGTCCTGCGACGACGACGCATCGGCCTCAGCCGACGCCCGGACACTGGCAGCTGCCTCCTCCGCTTCGGTTCGGAGGGTGGCGGCATCGGTCTCAGCCTGCCCCTTGAGTCGAACAGCTTCTTCCTTGGCCTTGCTCCTGACCTCGGTCGCTTCGTCTCGGGCGGCAGTGAGGGCGGCTTCTGATTCGTTGTTGGCTTTGTTGGTTGTGGCCAGCGCAGCCGATGCAGCCTCGGCGGTCACCCGGTTGGCTTCTTCTTCGGCTTCGGTTCGGAGTCGAGTGGTGAGCTCCTCGAGCTCGATCCGCTTGCGATCGAGCTCGGCGGTAACCGTGCGCTCCTTCTCCTCTAGCTCTTCCAACCGCTGGCGAGCCTCGTCCTCGGCCCGAATGCGGATGTCTCGAGATGCTTCTCTGGCTGCGTCGAGAACCCGAGTGGTCTCCTGACCCAACAACGCGGTCATGGTGGCTTCGTCGAACTCGGTGGGCGTTGGGTCAGTGGGCGCCGAGGAGTCTTCGTTGGGCTCGTCAGCCGGCTCGATGACGCGCTGTTCTGCCTCCCGAAGCTCGTTCTGAGCACCCTTCAGTCGGTCCTCAAGATCAGCGATCCGAACCGACAGGTCATCCCGTTCACTGGTGATCTGTTCCAACTCGGGAGCTACCGGAGCCACCCCGGATACTGCTTGTCTCTGGGTTCTAAGCGCAGAGGCCAGTTCCTCAAGAAATCGGCGGACTTCCTCGGTGTCGAAGCCGCGGAACGACGTCGAGAAGCCCCGGGTCGCTATCCGTTCAGGATCAAGAGTCCTGTTGTCGTCGGCAGTCATCCCCGAATCCTAAGACGACCGCCGGTCCGGATTGCGGAGCCTGCTAGGGAATCTCACCTGTTGTGGCCGCAGAATCACCGCGTGCGGTTCAGTCAGCAACCGCACGATGCGGGGTTACTACGACTGAGCGATCTCGTAGTCGTCGATGGCGTCGACGTCGCCACCGATGCGCCGGAGGGCAGCCAACGCGTCCTCGAGAGTGTCGACCGGGATGATCTCAAGGTCGTCTCCGGCGCGAGCCCGCATGGCCGTCAGGGTCTCCTCGCCGAGTGAGGCCGGCACGATGAAGTACCGCAACCCCAACTCGCGGACGGCAGCCGTTTTTTGAACAACGCCCCCAACGGGCCCGACCCGACCGTCGAACGCGATTGTGCCGGTTACTGCCACATCATTGTCGCCTGTGAGCTCGCCAGGCGTGAGCTGATCGAGAATGGCAAGGGTGAACGCCAGCCCGGCCGATGGTCCCCCGACCGAACCTGAATCGATCTCCACATCGAGAGGCAACTCGCCGAGAAGAGACACCCTGTCCTGTGGCCCGATACCGAGGAAGGCCGCTGACTCGTCGTCTTCCCGGGCTCCCATGACCACGTCGATTTCTTCGATGACGTTGGTTTCCCACCGCTGAATTTCGAAGGTCAGCGTCGAACCGGGCGAGTGGGTACGAAGTACGGCGATGAGGTCGAGGGCGGTGGGCACCGGATCACCGTTGACAGAAAGGACGGTGTCGCCCAGCTCGAGAATGCCATCGGCAGCTGTCCCCGGCACGACGTCGGCAACGACGACACCATCGGAGGTGATGGTGTCGTAGCCAAGCTGCTCTAACGCAACCGCAATAGCGATGGCCTTGGAGTCAGACATCAGCTGGAGGTTGACCTCGCGATTCTCCTCCGGCGAGAGATCGCCCAGAACCTGTTGAGCCGGAAGAATCTCGGCGTCATCGTCGAACTTGGCCAGGATGTACTCGAATACGTTTGGTTCCTGCCGGACCCGAACGGTTGTGTACAGAATCTCACCATCGCTGGGGAAGTCGTCGGTTCCCGCGACCACCACCAGCGGCTCAGTGTCACGAGCCGAACCGGGTACCAGGGTGACGTAGTCGACCTTGATGAGCAGCCCGGCAGCAATCAGCAAACCCACGATGCCCAGGGTCGTCCACAAAACGACGTTGCGAGCCTTCCTCTGGAGATCGTCGACCTCGCTCATGTCAGCCAACGCTTCGGTATCGCTGAGCGCGGGCCGTGAACCGTCGCTCTCAACTCCGGCGGCTAGGCTTTCTGAAGCTTCCTCACTCGAATCGGGCATGTCGGTCATCTATCGGCAAGAACCCCGCTCGACCGAAGCATCTTCCCACTCTCAGGAATCAGCCAATCAGGAATCAGCCAGAATGACGAGCCATCCCCAATGACGACCTCGACACCGGACGCAGCCCAGCCAGACGAAACGCTGGCGTCCCGTCTGGCTGGTCGACGAAAGCCGTCGCACCAACGAGTACGAACGCCATGGTGGCGTCGACTCACCGCGCTGATAAGCCTGGCTTCGTTGGTGGTCATTGCTGGCATCACGCTGGCAGCCGTCGCCGGGGCCAGCGCATTGCTGCTGCTGATGTTCCTGGAACGCGCAGCCGGTTGAGCAGCGGCCCGCACCGCGCTCGTCCTGGCTGAGGGATCAACGTCCGAACAAGCCTCGGCGTGCTCCGACACCATTCTCGCTGCCGGTCTTGTCGGCGGCGGCGTCCTTGACATCGTCGACCTTGGAGGCCGCAGCGTCCTTGGCGGCGTCGATCTTCGAGCTGGCTGCGTCCTTGACGGCGTCGACCTTGGTGTCTTCGACCTTTACATCGTCGACCTTGGTGTCGACAACGGTCTCGACCTTTTCGGCAACTGCAGTCGGCGCGGCTTCGGCTGCCGGTGCGGCAGCCGTGGTGGTATCGATCACTGGTGCCGCGGCCACAGCGGCCGCTGGAGCAGCGCTTACCGCAGGAGAGGCCGGAGCCGCTCCCAACGCACTGTCGCCGGCCTTGAGTTCGACCCGGAAGTAGGGGCGGTACTCGAAGTTGACTTCTTCCAGCCGGAAGATCCTGGCGTGCTCCACGCCGTTGTCGTTGCGGAGCTGCTCGACAAACGTAACGGCATCGTGGATGTCGTCAGTCTGGTGGTACCCCGGCTTGCCGTCGGTACCTCGGTAAATGACCATGTGTGACACTGATTCGGTCTCCTTGTCCTGCCCAGTATTCGTACTTTGCGGGCTTGTGCAGGGCACACCGCATCAGACGATCCGGCACAACTAGCATTCCACGTCTCGTGGCGAATAACCACCCACCTCCAGTTTCCGATCGAATTCGGGCCGTCATCGTGGCATCCCACGCCGCCGATCCAGCCACCGTCACCGCCGGCCTCGACGACCCCGACCCCGCGGTCCGGCACGTCGCGCTCTCCGGTTGCATTCGACTTGGCATAGCCGACATCGCCCTGTTCAAGCGGTTTCTCGCCGATAGCGATGCGGCCGTTCGCCGGCGGGCTGTCGAACTGGCGCCCCGATTCAACGACGCTACGGAACTGGTCGAGGACCTTATCGAACGACTCGATGACGACCCGACGATTGTCGAAATGGGTTCCTTTGCTCTGGGTGAGATCGGGGTCAAAAGCGACGAAGTGGTCGCCGCACTGGAACTCACCGCCCGTGACCACACCGACGCTCTTTGCAGGGAATCGGCCGTTGCGGCCCTCGGTGCGCTCCATGCCGGACGAACCACGATCCTGGCCGCACTGGCTGACAAGGCGACCGTACGAAGACGGGCCGTTATCGCCCTTGCACCGTTCGAGGGAGCCGACATCGACGCTGCGCTGAAGAACGCCCTCACCGACCGGGACTGGCAGGTACGCCAGGCGGCCGAGGATCTGCTCGAGTAATCCTGACTCGAGTTAACGACGAGAACGGCTGGTCATGAACATGTCGCGCACCTCGTCGAA
>CALHBU010000431.1 GCA_937930655.1 uncultured Acidimicrobiales bacterium
CCCTGGACGTCATCGTCGACGACATCGATGAAACCAGAGCGGTGCTGGAGCGAGCAGGGGCCAACCCGAGCAAGATCCAACGGGGCAACCCCCATGACCGGTTCACCGCCATCGACCCCGAGGGCAACACCCTGGTCGTCAACTCCAACCATGCCATTGGCCCCGTTTAGGAGGAGCAATCTGAAAGGACACCTATGTACGCAGAAGTAGAAAACGTCGAAGCGCTGAGCCCGGACCTCGTCCGGGTGGTGCTTGCAGGCGGCACGCTCGACCAGTTCGAGGCATCGGATGCGACCGACGCCTATATCAATGCTCGCTTCTTACCCGTCGACTCGCCCGTCTCTGTCCCGTTCGAACCCGCTGACCTCGATGGCCTGCCGGCCGAGCAGAGGCCCCGGGCGCGGCGTTACACCATCCGAAGCTGGAACCCAGAAACTCGGAGGCTCGCCATCGACTTCGTTGTTCATGGCGACACCGGATACGCCGGAAGTTGGGCGAAGAGAGCAAGGCCCGGTGACCGCCTTCAGTTTGAAGGCCCTGGCGGCTCCTACCGTCCGTCGGCCGATGCCGATTGGCATCTGCTGGTTGGTGACGAAAGCGCATTTGGCGCCATCGGTGCCAGCCTTGAAAGTCTTGCTCCCGGTTCCCGGGCTGAGGTCTTGGCCCTCACCGAACGCCCGGGCCAGGAGATCGCGTTCCCGTCGGCGGCCGACGTGAATGTGCAGTGGCTCTACCGGGAAGGGGCAGAACAGCCGGAGAACGTCCTTGTCGAGAGCGTAGCCAACACTCCGTTCCCCGATGGTCGGTTCGACGTGTTCGTTCACGGAGAAGCGGGCGAGGTGCGAGCCATCCGCCGTCACCTCATGGACGATCGAGGGATCGAACCCGTGGCGACCTCGATCTCGGCCTATTGGCGGCGCCACCAGTCGGACGACGACTGGCGCAAGGTGAAGCGGCAGTTCATGAGCGTGTAAGTGAACGCTCAGTCCACTACTCAACCACCGTTGGAAGGCCTTCTTCGTTCCAAGCCAGAATCCCGCCGTCGACGTCGGCGACATCGTTGAACCCGAGTTCGCCCATCATCTCCGCCGTCTGGCCACTGCGGTTGCCGGATCGGCAGTAGAGGAGATAGGGAACCTCAGGGTCGAGCTGGGCAAGCTCATCAGCGAAGTTGTCTTCGTAGAAATCGATGAGGATGGCCCCCTCGAGATGGCCTTCGGCGAACTCCTCAGGGGTTCGGACATCGAGGATGACCAGGTTGTCGGGTGGGTTGGCCTGGAGCGCGGCACCGTCCTGTGGTGAGGCAAGTCTGATGCCAACGGCCTGCTCACCGGTAGAGGTTTGCGCGTCTGAGGTGGCTTCGGCCGACGTTTGATCGTCGGCCTGACCACAACTTGCCAGAATCATCGCGATGGCGAAACCACCGAGAAGGGCTCGTCTTGCCGGCGAAGTGATTGGGATTTGCATGGGTGATGCTCCTTTTCCGACCCGACCTCGACAGTTCATGACTGGCGGGGCGGGATCGTCGTGTTCGAGGGTATTCGAGGTTCGATCATTGGGTTGGTCAGAGGCGAGGGTAAAGACCGAGCTCATGCCGCGATGGCGGTGCCGGCCAGATCTTCGCCCACATAGAGGTCGTAGCTTTCGCCGGCCACGAGATCGGGTGAGCCGAAGACGACCACGTCGAACCGGTTCGCTGGCTCGAAGCTCACCCCGTCCCCACCGCCGCTGGATTGAATGTAGATCGGCGTTCCGGCTTCGAACACCGAATCGAGTGTCAGGTAGAGGGAGGCTTGGGTCGAGCTGGCGCCGATGCCTTCGGAGTTTCGGCCGTCGATGTTCGTCCCGATGAATGTGCCGCCGGTCATGGTGAAGCTTCCGCCGCTGTAGTCGATGGCGCTGTTACGGGTGTCGGTTGGGCCGCTCACCGTCACGAGGCCACCGGTCATCTCCACGTGGCCGTTGGCGTCGATGCCGTCGCCTTGCTCGGCCAGATCGCCGGTGATGGTGATGGCTACCGTCCCGCCGTTGATGTAGACGTAGTACTCGCCCACGTTGGCGTCGCCGCCACCGCCTGCACCACCGCCACCTACACCGCCGCCACCCCGGGGCGGGCGGGTGGCATTGTCACCGGCTGATTCCTCCACAACGGGTGCCGCCTCTGCACTCGCAACGTTGATTCCGTCGTCGCTGGACGTCACGTCGATGTCGCCTTTGTTGATGGTGACCACCTCCGACTCGATTCCTTCGAACGACTCGGTGATCACAATGGAGCCTCCGTTGATGGTCACGAAGAGATCACCGTGGATCCCGTCATCCCCGGCCGCCAGGGTCAGTTGGCCATCGTCGATGGTGACGGTTGAAGTCGAATTGATGGCGTCGTCGGCGGCGTCGACCGAAAGCGAGCCACCGGTGACCACAAGATCGGTCGTCGTCTGTAGGCCGTCGTCGTCGGCGGTCACGGCGATCGTTCCATCGAAGATGCTGATGAAGCCTCGTTCTGGGTCTTCCTCCTCATCGGACTTGATCCCGTCGCCGCCAGAAGTGATGTCGATCTCGCCGCCTTTGATGACGACGTAGTCCTTGCCCCGGATCCCGTCGTCGATGGCGACGATGTCGATGTTTCCACCGTCGATGACCAGTCCGTCTTTGCTAGCCACCCCGTCGTTGTAGTTGCCGACGACCGTCAACGAGCCGGTCCCGCCTACTGTCAGGTCGGCCTTGCTGAACAATGTGGCATTCGGCTCGTCTTCGCCCTCATCGAGCACGTAGGTGCTGCCATCGGTCAGGGTATTGATGCTGCCATCGGCCAGGATCACAACTGCTTCCTCGGCGTTCAGGACCACAAGGGCTGACCCATCGTTGTTGGTGATATTGGCGCCGTTCAAGACGAGCTGGACGACTGCGCCACCGGCATCGACGATCAGCTGGCCGTCCTCAAGCGTTCCACTGACTTCGTAGGTACCTGCCTCGGTGATGGTGGCGGTGGCGTCGTCGATCGAGACTGCATCAGAGGTCGAGGTGATGTCCGGGCCGAGCGAGAGTATCACCACGCTGGACTCGTCATACTCGTAGCTGCTGGCGTCGGTGTGTTGCTCGACGCTTCCGTTGGAAGACACATCAGTGGAAGAGCTGGAAGAACTGTTGGATGCCCCGCAGCTAGCCAAAAGAGCTGCGGAGCTGAGGGCAACGAGCGCCTGCTTCGTGAGGTTCTTCATGGAGGTGTTCCTTGTTGAGTAGTGGCCGCTTGCCTTGCGGGCGGCGCACTACTCAACCTAGAAACCGAACCCTTGAGCCTCCGGCGAGCTCCCTGGGAATCAGCTGAGGATCGCCAGAATCGGACGATTCCGTTGCCTATTCACCCGGGGCTGGGCGTT